>NZ_VFVC01000049.1:0-43045 GCF_006441575.1 Mesorhizobium sp. B2-4-12 | reverse complement strand
GTGGGGGAGATGTCCGGCAGGACAGAGGGGGGCGCCATAGGACATGAACCTGCACGGTTATTTCCCCGCAAACCGATCCGTAGCCCGGATCAACTGGTCGAGTATCCCCGGCTCCGAATAGGCGTGGCCGGCGCCCTCGACGAGGTGGAAATCCGCCTTGGGCCAGGCCTTGTGCAGCGCCCAGGCGTAGCGCGCCGGGCACGGCATGTCGTAGCGGCCATGGACGATGGTGCCTGGGATGTCCTTGAGCTTGTACGCGTCGCGCAGGAGCTGCCCCTCTTCCAGCCAGCCGGCATGGACGAAATAGTGATTCTCGATGCGGGCGAAGGCGACGGCATAGTCGTCCTGCCCAAACGGACCGCTGGTTTCGGGCTCCGGCAGCAGCGTGATCGTCTCGCCTTCCCACAGGCTCCAGGCGCGAGCCGCTTCTATCCGCGCCTTGCGGTCCGTACCGACCAGCCTTTCGCGGTAGGCCGCCATCATGTCGCCGCGCTCGGCCTCGGGGATCGGCGCCAGGAAACGCTCCCATTTGTCGGGAAACATCTCGGAGACGCCGAACTGATAGTACCATTCGAGTTCTGCCCGGGTCAGCGTGTAGATGCCGCGCACCACCAGCTCGCTGACGCGATCGGGGTGGGTCTCGGCATAGGCGAGCGCCAGCGTCGAGCCCCACGAGCCACCGAACACCAACCATCTGTCGAAGCCGGCCATTTCGCGCAGACGTTCTATGTCGGCGACGAGATGCCAGGTGGTGTTGGCTTCAAGCGAGGCGTTCGGCGTCGATTTTCCGCAGCCGCGCTGGTCGAACAGGATGACGTCGTAGAGCTTTGGATCGAACAGCCGTCGATGTTTTGGCGAAATGGTACCGCCCGGGCCGCCATGCAGGAACACAGCCGGCTTTGCGCCCCTGGTGCCGCAGCGCTCCCAATAAATGGTGTGGCCGTCACCGACATCGAGCATGCCTGACTCGAATGGCTCGATCTCGGGATAGAGGGTGCGCAGAGAACCGGTGGCAATTGTCATAGTTTCAGGCCCTGTTGCGGCCAGTTGGCCGTTTCGTGATCGGGGTGCTGGAAGGAGATGATCTGCTCCTGCCGTGCGTAATAGTCGGGATCGTCGTGGACCGGCGCCTCGAAGATTTTTTCCACCCAGGGAAGCCGGGCCGCATAGTTGACCTGAATCTGCGGCGCCAAATCCGATCGGTCGTCGAAAGCGCCGATGGCAATCTCGAGCCCGCCGGGCTGGCGGTAGGTCAGCGGCGTGCCGCAGCGGGCGCAGAATCCTCGGTCGACATTGACCGAGGACTGGAAATAATGCGGCTCCTCATGGGTCCATTCGACGCCGTCCTTCGGCACGGTCACCAGCGTGCCGAAGAAATTGCCGAACTGTTTCTGGCACATGCGGCAATGGCAGATGGACGGGCGTCCGAGCTTGCCGTGGATGCGGAAGCGCACGGCGCCGCATTGGCAACCACCAGTTCGAACGGTCTCGGTCATGGTCTTTCCTCCGGCGGCCATTGGTCGGTGTCGTGGTCGGGATGCTGGTAGGAGACGAGCTCGGCGAGATAGGGGGCCGACCCCACGTCAGCCATCGTGTCCTCGCCCGGCAATTGCGGAATGGAATCCACATAAGGCAACTTTGCCTCCGTGCCCCATTGGATGATCGGCGCTATATCAGCCGGATCGTCGAAGGCGGCGATGGCGAGCGCCATGCCGTCGGGCGCCTCGAAGGTCAGCGGCGTGCCGCATTCGCCGCAGAAGCCGCGCCAGACGGCGTTGGAGGAGCGGAAGCGCTTGGGCTCACCGCGTGTCCAGTCGACCTTGGCGCCGCGCACCGAGACCAGCGGCAGGTAGAAATTGCCGCTCGCCTTCTGGCACATGCGGCAGTGGCAGATCGAGGCGTCGCCAAGCGCGCCCTCGACGCAGAAGCGCACCGCACCGCACTGGCAGCCGCCCGTATAGACCGGCCGGTTGTCGAGGCTCATCGCATCTCACTCCGGATCATGGCAGACCGCCTCGACATTGTTGCCGTCAGGATCGAAGACGAAGGCGCCATAGTAATTGGGATGACAGTGCGAACGCAGGCCCGGCGCGCCATTGTCCTTGCCGCCGGCGGCAACCGCCGCGGCATGAAAGGCGTTGACTTCGGCACGGCTGCGCGCGGTGAAGGCGACGTGCTGCGTGGACTTTGGCTTTTCCGTTCCGGCACTCAGCCAGAACACCGGCCGGTCGCGGCCATAGCCGCCGACCTTGGCGCCACCCGTGTATTCCAACGGCACCATATAGAGCAGAGAGGCGCCAAGCGGCGCCATTGCCTTGTCGTAGAAAGCCTTCGAAGCGTCGAAATCGGCAACGGTGATGCTGAGATGATCGATCATGGAAATGCCTCCTCCCTTGCTGGTGCCGGCGCTTCGGCGTTGCCCAGGCCTGCGGCGATGACGATGTGCTGGCAGACATTGTCGATATTGCGGATGACGTCGTCGTTCCAGAAACGCAGGATGGTCCAGCCTAGTGCTCCAAGCTTGGCTGTTCTTGTGGCATCCGATGTCGAGGCTGCCGCTCGTGCATGCTGAGAACCATCCAGTTCTATGATCAGCTTTTTATTTGGACAGGCAAAATCGACGATGTAGCCAGCAATCGGCATCTGACGTTTGAAGGCCAATCCCATTAGCCTATGGGCTCTAATCTCATTCCAAAGTTTCAGCTCGGCATCGGTCATGGCTTTGCGCATCTTGCGCGCGTTTCCACGATTTTTGGCGGGCACTGGATAATGCGTCATCGCAGTTCGCCCCCCTCTGTCCTGCCGGACATCTCCCCCTCAAGGGGGGAGATCGGCAGTCTCGCCGACGGCGCCCAATCTTTGATGTTAGCGACTGGCGAAAGCGAAAGTGTCGGCCAATCTCCCCCCTTGAGGGGGAGATGCCCGGTAGGGCAGAGGGGGGTGCTTGGTGGCACCCTCACCGCTTCACCTCCCAAGTGGTAATGCGTTCGCCCGTGGCCGGATCCTTGCCGTCCTTCAACTGTACACCTTGCGCCAAAAGGTCGTCGCGGATGCGGTCGGCTTCGGCCCAGTTCTTGGCGGCAATCAATTCCAGGCGCCTGGCGATCGCCTTGTTGACTGCAGCCTCGTCGACCTTGGCTGCGCCGACGTCGAAGCCGAGGAAGAGAAGGGCTGCCTTCAGCGAAGCAGCGGCGGGGTTCTCACCCTTGCCGTCGAATTCGGCGGCCTCGTTCGCAAGCAGGGTCAAATGCTGGAAGGCGGCATAGGTGGCCAGATCATCCGAGAGTGCTTCCACGACCTTTGTCGGCAAATCGCCGGCCGCCGGGGCCAGGTCTGCCGCACGTTTCCATTTACGCAAAGTATTCTCCGCCTCTTCCAGCTTGCGCACGGAGAAATCGATCGGCTCGCGGTAATGCGTCATCAGCATCGCCAGCCGCAGAACCTCGCCCGGCCATGAGCGACCGCCAAAGGTCTCGGTCTCAAGCAATTCATGAATCGAGTAGAAATTGCCGAGGCTCTTCGACATCTTCTGCCCTTCCACCTGCAGGAAGCCATTGTGCATCCAGATGTTGGCCATGACATCGGTGCCATGGGCGCAGCGCGACTGGGCGATCTCGTTCTCATGATGGGGAAAGATCAGATCGAGGCCGCCGCCATGGATGTCGAAGACCTCGCCGAGATAGGCGGCCGACATTGCCGAGCATTCGATGTGCCAGCCCGGCCGCCCCCTGCCCCACGGGCTTTCCCAGCCCGGCTCTTCCTGGGTCGACAGTTTCCACAGCACGAAATCGCCGGGGTTCTTCTTGTGCGCGTCGACGGCGATGCGGGCGCCGGCCTGCTGCTCGTCGAGATTGCGCTTCGACAATTGCCCATAGTCCGGCATCGACGCCGTGTCGAACAGCACTTCGCCTGCCGCGACATAGGCATGGCCGCGTTTGATCAGGCTTTGAATCAAGGTGATCATGTCTGCCTTGCCGTCAGCGCGGGGCTCGACGAATTCGGTGGCGCGCGGTTCGACTGTCGGCTCCAGGCAGCCGAGCGTGGCGACATCCCTGTGGAACTGGTCGGCGGTCTTTTCGGTCACCCGGCGGATGGCTTCGTTGAGCGACAATTTTCCGGCTGCAATCTCGCCGCCGAAATCGCGCAGCGCACGCGCGTTGATCTTGTCGTCGACGTCGGTGATGTTGCGCACATAGGTGACATGCGCCTGCCCGTAAACATGGCGCAGCAGACGGAACAGCACGTCGAAGACGATGACCGGCCTGGCATTGCCGATATGAGCGAAATCGTAGACGGTCGGGCCGCAGACATACATGCGCACATTCAGCGCATCGATCGGAACGAAGTCCGTCTTCGTGCGCGTCAGCGTGTTGTAGAGGCGCAGGCCCTTAAATGCGTCCGACATTCCATGCTTTCCCGGTTCAGAACTTCTTGTCTGGCTGGAGCCAGCCCCGCGCCAAGGCGCAAATCAGGCTCCAGCCTGCTGGCCGGGGCGTTTGTCCAATCTAGGGAAAGATGAGGCGAAAACGTCCGGACCAGCACGAGGCTAGCCAATAATGCAAATGCCACAAATGGCGAAAGACGTTTTCATGGGCGGCTTTATCGCCTTGACCAGTGTTGCCGTCAAGCCGCTGATGCCAGGAAAAACGTCGCCAAGACTGACTATCGCGTCGCTCGATCACGCGGAATCAGGCAGTGAAACATTTTATTAAACCTGTCGGCACAGTCATGAAACATTCCCCGGCTAGATCACCAAGCGTCACGATTTGGTCGGATTTCAACGGTCAAACGCAAACACGAAAACGTTACCTGGGAAGAGAAACATGCCTCGAAGCAAGCAAGACGCCAACCGCGCCAAGCAACCAGCACTTGCCAATCACTATCGCGCAATCGGTCCGGCCGCGATCGTCGCCGCCCTTCTTCACACCGCGAAGAAGAAGAAGCCCGCGCAGAAGATCGTATCGCCTCGCGCTGCCTGAAGCGGTGCGGCCGGCGCAAAAGGCGCCTGGGAATTGGCGCCGGAATACGGGCGCCACGGCTGAGCTTCAAGCAGCTTGGGCTAAAATAGCGTCATCTGACTGTCATCAGCGCCGGGCTTCTGGCGCCTAGCCTTCTCGGGCACCGGCCCGATCTCGCCCCTCACCTGTATCTCCGGTCCGGTGTTGGCGACCTTGTTGACGAGGTCGGAGACGGGAATTGCCTCGAAGAAATCTGGCTGAACCGGCCGCAAGAGATCGGTAACGTCGCGCGGCTCCTGCGTGCGACAATCCAGCCAGCGGGCAAAGTCAGAGATATCGATCACCACCGGCATCCGGTCATGGATATGGGCGATGTCGGCATTGGCGTTGACGGTCAGGATCGCGCCGGTGTCCATCTCCGAACCACCGGGCTCGGCATAGGTTTCGATCAAACCGGCAAAGGCGACCAACCCGCCATGCCGGGGCCGTATCCAGTAAGGCTGCCCCTTCTTGCCGCCTGTTTGCCGCCATTCATAAAAGCCGGACGCCGGCACCAAGGCGCGGCGGTGGCGCATGGCGGCCTTGAACGAGGCCTTCTCGATTGCCCCTTCCGAGCGCGCGTTGAACAGCAGCGGAAACTCCCTGGTGTCCTTGACCCAGGCGGGAATGAGCCCCCAGCGCACCAGCATCGGGCGGCGGTCCGGCAAGTTGGAGCCCGGCGCCCTCGGCGCGCCGGCGGTCGCCATCAGGACCGGCTGAGTCGGCGCGATGTTGTAGCGCACCGGAAAATCCTCGAGCTCCGTCATGCCCAGAAAGGCAGCGGTCTGGTCCGGCGTCGCAGTCAAGGCAAAACGTCCGCACATGATCGATAGCTCCTGCCTTGGAACGGTTCAGCCAGAAAGTGGCGATGGAATAGCCGCACTGCAACCGCTAAAGCTGTCTCATGGCGGCCGTCCACAGCGGGCTGCGGGCAATCGAACGGTCAGGGGCCATGAACGATACACGAAAGACGCTGCCGGCAGTCTCGGTCGCCGTGGTGCGCAACGACACCGTGCTGCTGGTGAAGCGGGCAAGGCAGCCTTCCCAGGGGCTGTATGCCTTTCCGGGCGGCAAGGTCGAGGCTGGCGAGACACTGGAGGATGCGGCTCGGCGCGAACTCATGGAGGAGACTGGTTTGCATGCCGCTGGTTTTCGCCCGCTTCGGGAAATCCATATCGACGGCAGAGACGACAGGCACCCGGTCGACTATCGCCTCACCGTCTTCGGCGCCGCCTATGCCGGCGGCGAGGCAGTGGCTAGTGACGATGCCGAGACAGCCGCCTTCTACACCCTCCGCGAGATGGCGGCGCTGCCGCTCGCCGGTTCGGTGCTTATGGTCGCGCAGGAGTTGCTCGGCCGTTCCGACAGCTCCTCTGAAAGTCGCTGAAAACCTCAAGAGTTGTTCTGGAAACGCCTTGCAGGCGACAAATTGTTTAGTCACATAGATTTATGAGCCGCTCTCCATTTCTCGTCGCTTTGTGCCTCGCCGTCGGCATGACACTGGCGGCGCGGCCTGCGTCGAGTGCCGAGGCGCCGTTCGAGCCCGGATTGATGCGGCTGGCCGAAATCCTGGGATCACTGCATTTCCTGCGCAATTTGTGCGGCGAGAAGGGCGACCAATGGCGTGTCGAGATGCAGAAGCTGATCGATTCGGAGAACCCGGATGCCGAGCGGCGCGCCCGCTTCATCGCCAGCTTCAACCGCGGCTATCGCTCCTTCGGGGGCACTTATACACGGTGTACAACGTCAGCCACGGAAGCCATCAGCCGCTACATGAAAGAAGGCGAGACGCTGTCGCGCGACATCGCCTCGCGCTATGGCAACTAGTGACACCGGCAGGAAGACCTGGAACGCATTCAATCTGGAATTGCGTGAAGCAAAGGTATCGGTTCTGCGGCTGCTGCTTGAGTCGATAAGGCAGTCTGGACGTCCATCAACAGATATTCTCGCCGCTGCGGGCGACGACAGCCATATCCGTCTTGTGCCATCAATGTCTTGGTGCAATCCTGATGTTGCACTTGTGCAACAGCGTTAATTAAACGTTACCGCACGGATGCGGAATTAACTCAAACTGAAGGTTTTCGCCCCGCAGGCCGGCCTAATCGGCTAAGTTTGATACGGGTTGAAACGCAGCTTCGCCAGACACAGTTGGCCCCTGTCAAAGACGATCAAAAAAATGTCGTATTTACAGAGACTTATTCGAGGCCGCGTGTGAACAGAACAGATCAAGCCTGATCCACACTGATGGGTTGCCGCTTGAAAGGGTGGACATCGCTTATGGAACATGCTGCCAATGACATTGACGCGCTGGTCAGGGAAGAAAAGCGCCTGACGGCGGTTGAGAGCCACAGCGAAGCCTGGGCGGAAGGCCTTTCGGCCGGCATCGAGCCCGAGATCATTGCCGAGGCGGCGCTTGAGACCGCATTCGGTGAGATGCTGCGCGCCAACGGCGAGACATCGGCGCTTGCCCTGCTCGACCGCGTGCGTGAAAAGGTCATTGCTGGCGCCTTCGAACCCGAGCGGCTGCGGCACTGAACCGACGTCCGGTTCTTTGACGATGGAGTTCCGTTCGGGCACCATGCCCGTGAGCAGGAGATGCGGGCAGTGAATTTTCCGGTGTCAGGCAGGCCGAAGGGCTTGGTCCTCCACATCCGCTTTGCTGCTTGCTGCGCCGCCATCCCCCTGTTGATGTGCCTCGCAAGCAGCCCTGCCCATGCATTGAGCGAAATCCAGCACGAGGAGCTCCCCTCGCCGGTCATACCATCGGCG
This sequence comes from Mesorhizobium sp. B2-4-12, assembly GCF_006441575.1. NCBI lineage: Bacteria > Pseudomonadati > Pseudomonadota > Alphaproteobacteria > Hyphomicrobiales > Phyllobacteriaceae > Mesorhizobium > Mesorhizobium sp. B2-4-12. The sequence goes on along the minus strand of NZ_VFVC01000049.1, from coordinate 35,279 downwards.
GACGACGATGTCTCACCGCCCGGCAGTGCCATTCCAATGCCCGACCCGGTGGGAACGCCTTCGACCAGGCAGCCGGCCGAACCGGACGCGGCAGAGCCCGACAGCCCTGCCGACAGCGGCTCCAACAGGCCGCGTGTCGATCCCGAGGCGCCCCCGCCGGAGGTGGTCTACGACCTCGGCAAGCTGCCCGAGCCGGTACGGCGCATGCATGACTTGATCATCGAAGCCTGCAAGAGCGGCGACATCGAGACGCTGAGGCCCATGATCGGCAAGGGCGACAGCATGACCCAGCTCTCGCTGACCGACATCGATGGCGATGCCGTCGCCTTCCTGAAAGGGCTCTCGGGCGACCCGGATGGCCAGGAGATCCTGGCCATTCTGGAGGAAGTGCTCAGTGCCGGTTATGTCCATGTCGACGCCGGGACGCCGCAGGAACTCTATGTCTGGCCCTACTTCTTCGCGCTGCCGCTGGACAAGCTCGACGCCAAGCAACGGGTCGAGCTGTTCAAGATCGTCACCGCCGGTGATTTCGACGACATGAAGCAGTTCGGCGCCTATATCTTCTATCGGGTCGGCATCACGCCCGCCGGACAATGGTCCTTCTTCGTCGCTGGGGACTGAGTTTGACCCCGTCTGTTTGTGGGAAGATTGGTGCGAAGTTCAGGAGCCAGTTCGCTCATACAGGCCGTGGGCGCTATTGTTTGAGTGGGCCGGCAGGTTCTTTCGGTGATGGCGGAATCTTGGCCGGCAGTTAAAAAAGGATGCCGTGACCGAATTCGTTGGCGAGATTCTGGATAAGCAGCTTTTCGCGCGCCGTAAGCCGGGTTTGATCGACAAAGCGCCAATTGCGCTCGTACAACGCAAATGCTTCCTCGGCAGGGATCGGGCGTGCAGGATCCCGGCTCCACAAGAGCGCTTGCAGCTCTGGGAACCCGGCCGGATCGATCATAGGCGTGATATGTGCGATCACAATGTCCCTGATATAGTGCAGAACGCTTAAAAATCAGAGACGTGACGCAGCGCCGACGGTTGACCTAAACCGGCAGCGCCTCGGAAAACTCCACCGCCCTGCCTTGGCCGGGCGTAGCGATTTCGCCTTCCCACATGACGCGTCGGCCGCGAATGACGGTGCCGACGGGCCAACCGGTGACTTGCTTGCCGTCATAAGGCGTCCAGCCGGCCTTCGAACCGGCCTGCGCATTGGTGATGGTCTCGCGCCGCTTCATGTCCACGATGGTGAAGTCGGCATCGTAGCCGGCGGCGATGCGCCCCTTTCCGGCCATGCCGAAGATTCGCTGCGGACCATGGCTCGAGAGGTCGACGAAGCGCTGCAGGGTCAGGCGCCCAGCATTGACGTGGTCGAGCATGATCGGCACCAGGGTCTGCACGCCGGTCATCCCCGAGGGCGAGGCCGGATAGGGTTTTGCCTTCTCGGCAAGCGTATGCGGGGCGTGGTCGGAGCCGAGCACGTCGACAATGCCTTGTGCGATTCCGTGCCAGACACCGTCGCGGTGGCGCGCGGCACGTACCGGCGGGTTCATCTGGATCAGCGTGCCGAGCCGGGTATAGTCGTCGGCACTCAGCGTCAAATGGTGCGGCGTCGCCTCGCAGGTCGCGACGTCCTTGTGCTGCTCAAGGAACAATATTTCCTCCGCGGTCGAGATATGCAGGACGTGGATGCGGGCTCGAACGTTGCGCGCGATGCGCACCAGCCGTTCGGTGCAGCGCAAGGCGGCGATCTCGTCGCGCCAGACCGGATGCGAAGACGGGTCGCCCTCGATGCGTAAGCCCAGCCGCTCACGCAGCCGGAACTCGTCCTCCGAATGAAAGGCGGCCCGGCGGCGGGTATTCCTCAGGATCGAGGCGACACCTTCGTCGTCCTCGACCAGCAGATCGCCGGTGGACGACCCCATGAAGACCTTTATTCCGGCCGCGCCCGGCAACCGCTCGAGCTCGCCGACATCCCTGGCGTTGTCGCGGGTGCCGCCGACCCAAAACGCAAAATCGCAATGCATGCGGCCACTGCCGCGCCGGACCTTGTCGGCAAGCGTTGTATCGCTGGTGGTCAACGGGTTGGTGTTGGGCATTTCGAACACGGCGGTGACACCGCCAAGCACCGCCGCGCGTGAGCCCGTTTCCAGGTCCTCCTTGTGCTCCAGTCCGGGTTCACGAAAATGCACCTGGCTGTCGATGACGCCCGGCAGGATGTGCAGGCCCCGGCAGTCGATGGTCTCGCCCGCCGAAGCCTGGCGGAGATCGCCGATGGCGGCGATGCGCCCATTCTTCACGCCGATGTCACGTGCCCCCTCGCCGTCATGGTTGACCACGATGCCGCCTGTCAGGATGAGGTCGTAGGTATTGGCCATGCTGATCGATCTCTTGCGGGGGGAGTGCCAGCGGCTTACGTAATGGCCAACCGTTTTGCAAGATCAGGCTTATATCCGCACCATGCCCTTTGCCCTGCGGAAAGACCGCGCGCTCATCACCGTCTCCGGCCCGGATGCCGAACACTTTCTGCAAAATATCCTGACCACCGATCTCGACACGCTTGGCAACGGCGAAGCTAAGCCCGGCGCGCTTCTGGCGCCGCAAGGCAAGATCCTGTTCGACTTCCTGATCTCGCGCGCCGGCGAAAACGCCTTCCGGCTCGAATGCCGTGCCGCCATTTCAGATGATTTCGTTCGCCGGCTGATACTCTACAAGCTCCGCGCCAAGGTCGAAATTGCCAAGCTGGAACAGGCGCTTGTCACTCTTGTCTGGGGAATGGAGTCAATCGCTTCACAAAATGATTCAACAGCAGTTGCCGACAGGCGCTTTCGCGATGAACCCGTCACGCGCTCCTATGCCGACGCTGCGGAAACCGGCGACATCGCCGCATGGCAAGCCTTTCGCACCGCCCACGGCATTGCCGAAAGCGGCGCCGATTATGTGTTGGGCGAGGCCTTCCCGCATGACGTGCTGCTCGACGAACTGGGCGGCGTCGGCTTCAAGAAGGGCTGCTATATAGGCCAGGAAGTCGTCTCGCGCATGCAACATCGCGGCACGGCCAGGCGGCGTGTGCTGATTGTCGAGGGCAGGCTTCTGCTGCCAGTTGCGGGCACCGAACTGACCGTCGAAGGACGGCCCGTCGGCACGCTCGGCTCGAGTGCCGGCACAACGGGGCTTGCCATCGCCCGCATCGACAGGGTCAAGGCAGCGATGGATGTTGGCCAGCCGATCCTGGCGGATGATGTCCCAGTGACGCTGACCATCCCCGGCTGGGCCAACTTCACCTTCCCGCAGGAAGCCGTCAGCGCGGAGGAAGCCTGATGGCGGCAGACCGCACCGGCGCGCCGCCACGCGCCTGGCAGCGCATGCTGTCCGGCCGCCGGCTCGACCTGCTCGACCCCTCGCCGCTCGACATAGAGATTTCGGATATTGCCCACGGGCTCGCCCGTGTCGCCCGCTGGAATGGCCAGACCAGGGGGGAGCATGCCTTTTCGGTCGCCCAGCATTCGCTGTTGGTCGAGGCCCTGTTCAACGAGCTGGTACCCCAGGCTTCGGCCGCCGACCGGCTGGCGGCGCTGCTGCACGATGCGCCTGAATATGTCATCGGTGACATGATCTCACCGTTCAAATCGGTGATGGGCGGCAGCTACAAGGACTGCGAATTGCGTCTGCAGCGCGCCATCCATCTGCGCTTCTCGCTGCCTCCTGAACCGGCGGCGGCGCTGCGCAAGGAGATCAAGCGCGCGGACCAGATCGCCGCCTATTTCGAGGCGACACTGCTCGCTGGTTTCTCCTCCGCCGAGGCGGCCGAATTCTTCGGTCGCCCGCGCGGTTTTTCCGCCGAGCGCTTCGATTTCACGCCGCGCTCGGTGACCTCGGCGCAGAATGCCTTCCTGAAGCGGTTTTCGGCGCTCGATAGATCGCGGCACCAGGTTCCGACGTCAGCGGTAGGGTAGAAAACGCTAAATTAACCGGAACGGACAACAGTGCGGAGTTCGATCACGCACCGCAGGCGCGCCACATGCCCGTCGTGGATGTCAAGGAAGGTTCGGCCGTCCCGGAGCGGGCAACCGAAGGCGTGGAGCGCTCGCGCCGCATGGAAGACGAACTGCGCGAACAGAACGAACGTTTTTCAGCCGCGGTCGAGAACATGTCGCATGGCCTGTGCATGTTCGATGCCGATGAGCGCATGATCATCTGCAACGGCAACTACATCAACATCGTCCGTCTCGACGCCAAGCTGATGCGGCCGGGAATCCGTTTCATCGACATCTTGCGGCACAGCGTCGAGATCGGCGTCGCCTCGCAAAGTGCCGATGAACTCTACGCCATCCGCAAGCCCTATATCGACCAGGCAAAACCCTCGATTTACGAAGAGACGCTGTCGGATGGCCGCATCATCAGCATCTCGCACCGCCCGCTGACCCCGGGCGGCTGGGTCTCGATCTATGAGGACATCACCGAACAGCGGCGCGCCGAGCAGGACCTCAAGGAGCAGCATCGCCGTTTCGACGCCGCACTCGCCAACATGTCGCAGGGCTTGATGATGTACGATGCCGCCGGCAAGCTGATCGTGCGTAACGGGCGTTTCCTGGAACTCTACAACGTCACCGCGGCGGACTTCCCACTTGGAACGACGCATCGCGACGCGCTGGAACGATTGCTGGAACTCGGCATCTACACGAAGATCGACGTCGACAGCGAGGTCGCTAAGACCGAAGCCTGCCGGCGGGCAGGGAAAAAGCATTCGGCCTATCGGCATCTTACCGACGGCAGGACGATTCTGGTCACACGCCAGCCGATGAGCGGCGGCGGCTGGGTGGCGACCTTCGACGACGTTACCGAACGCCGCCGTACCGAAGAGCGCATGACCCATCTTGCGCATCACGACACGCTGACCGGACTGCCCAACCGCTCGATGTTTCGCGAACGGCTCGACCTGGCGCTCGAGGACGTGACGGCCACGCCGCTGGCGATCTTCTCGCTCGATCTCGACCGCTTCAAGGCGGTCAACGATACATGGGGACATCCCGCCGGCGACTGGCTGCTGAAAAGCGTCGCCGAGAGGCTGCAGGGTTGCCTGCGCAATGAAACAGACATAGTCGCCCGCTTCGGGGGCGACGAGTTCGTCGTCATGCAGTTCAATTTCAAGGACATCGCCGATGCTGAAAAACTGGCGAAGCGCATCGTCGAGACAATCGCAAAACCGTTTCGCGACAGGGGCCGGGACATGCATGTCGGGATCAGCCTGGGCATCGCCGTTTTCCCCGACGACGGCAGGGACGCCGATACGCTGCTGAAAAACGCCGATACGGCGCTCTATCGGGCGAAGAGCGAGGGGCGCAACCTTTATCGCTTCTTCGAACCCGGAATGGACGCCATGGTGCAAGCCCGCCGGGCGCTTGAAGTCGACCTCGAGACCGCGCTGCCACGCCAGGAATTCGATCTCGACTTTCAGCCTATCATGAACATCGCCTCCGGCGACATCATCGGCGCGGAGGCGTTGATGCGCTGGCGTTCGCCGGCGCGCGGCACTGTCGCTCCGGATCAATTCATCCCGGTCGCGGAGGAAACCGGACTGATCGTGCCGCTTGGCGAGTGGGCATTGAGGACGGCCTGTGCGGCGGCGGCAAGCTGGCCTCCCGGCTTGCGCATTGCCGTGAATGTCTCGGCCGTGCAGCTCAAAAGCGGCGGGTTTGCCCGCGGCGTCATCTCGGCCCTGGCCTTTTCCGAGGTGCCGGCCAGCCAGTTGGAACTGGAAATCACCGAAACCGTGCTGATGGATGAGAGCAAAGCCGTGCTGAAGACGCTACGGCAGTTGCGCGAACTCGGCATCCGCATCGCGCTCGATGATTTCGGCACCGGCTATTCCTCGCTCGGCTACCTCAGGCGTTTCCCGGTCGACAAGATCAAGATCGACCGCTCTTTCATTCGCGACATGGGCAATCGCGATACGGCGGCGATCGTTCGCACCATCATCGCGCTCGGCACCGAGCTTGGCATTGTTGTCACGGCAGAGGGCGTCGAGACCGAGGTGCAACTCGACATGCTGCGCGAGAACGGCTGTGTCGAGGCGCAGGGGTATTTGATTGGCGTGCCCGCAAAGGCGGCGGCCATCCGTCGTCTGCTGAAATCGCGTGCGCTGCACAGCCAAACCGGCTGATCGCATCCGTACAAGGTCAACTCAGTGTTTCTAGGTATTTCTCATGGAAGCTGACATAGCCGGGCTCGACGACCTTGAGGTGCCGCTCGATCAGAGCATGGAACCGCGGCAGTTGATGAAACGGCACACCGGGATAGGCATGATGCTCGGCGTGAAAGGGCATGTTCCAGGCCAGCTTGCGCACTGCCCAGTTGGTCAGCGTCGTCCTGGTGTTTTCCAGCATGTTGGCAACGAACGGACAGCGGCCGTGCTCGGCCAAGAGATAGAGCCGAAGGAATGGCTGACCGAGCAAAGCGGGGATGATCCAGACATGGAGAAGCGCGGTGAGCCGGAAATACACGGCGAGCAGAATGACCACGGCGTAGAAGGCAATCATGGCGCGCGCCTCGGCCCGCACCTTGGGCCGGCCTTTCGGCGGCACGTAATTATCCCGGCATTTACCCATCGCATTGGCATGAAGGGTCTTGAGATGGCCCCACCACACCGGGATGCCGGAAACATGGACGAGGTACTGCCGCAGCGTTTCCGGTTTGGGAAAGGCCAGTTCCGGATCATTTTCCGGATCCTGGGTGAAGCGGTGATGGGCGAAATGGAAGTAGCGGAACCAGTCGGCCGGCAGCGCGAGCGCCAGGCTGCACAGCCGGGCCACGGCATCGTTCAGCCACTGAGACTCGAAGGCCGTGCGATGAACCGTCTCGTGTAGCAGCGTAAACAGGAACACGATGAGGAGGCCTTGCGGCAGCATCAGCAGCGGCCAGAATGGTACCTTGGCCGCAATCAGCAACCCAATGACCACAATCGCGCCCCAGTGAGCGCCGAGCTGGACGAGACCCGCGACGTCCGACTTGGCCGTCAGGCGATTGCGCTCTTCCGGGGTCAAGGATGCAATTATGTCACGGTGGTCCATTGGCCTCGATCCAGGCTGGAGATTTGATGAGGCCCACTCTAGTCGCTAAAAAACCTTCCCAAAAACAACGATTTCTGCAATTTTGATAAGCTTAACTTATCTATCTGCCGGTCATGGTCGCACTTCCATCCCTAAAAGGACTTCAGGCTTTCGAGGCCGCGGCGCGTACCGGCAGCTTCGCCGCGGCGGCGGAAGAGCTTTCCGTCTCGGCCGCCGCCATCAGCCAGCTTATCCGCACCGTCGAGGAGCAGATGGGCCGCAAGCTGTTTCATCGGGTCAACCGTAGAGTTGTCCTCAGCGAGGCAGGCGTCGAAATGCTGCCACGGCTGACCATGGCCTTCCAGGAAATCGGCAGTGTCTCGCGCGAACTGAGCGGCGATGCTTTCCGCCCGCGCTTGGTGGTCTCGGTGCCGCCGTCCATGGCGATGGGCTGGCTTTCGCAGCGTCTCGCGGGCTTCGTCGCAAGCTATGGCGCCGCCGATATATCGCTTCGCGGCGATGACGACCCGGTGCCGTTCGACCGTGAGCTGATCGACATCCGGCTCTCCTACGGTCCGCATTATCGCGAGCACTCGACCGAAGAGATCGTCCGGGACGCCGTCTATCCCGTCTGCGCGCCACAGCTTTCCGGCATGATCAAGGCGGATGGCGATGCGCTCGCCGGGCTGCCGCTGATCCACACCGACTGGGGACCGACGGGCGCGTCATTTCCGTCCTGGCGCAACTGGTTCGAGGCGGCCGGTGTCGAACCAGGCCGGGCGGCGCAGCGCGGCTTGTCGGCCAACTCGTCGCGCGCAGCTCTCGACCTCGCCATTTCGGGGCTGGGCGTGGCACTGGCGCAAGGAGTCTACTGCGCCGAGGCGGTGGAGGACGGCAGGTTGATGCGGCCCGCCGAAAGGGCGATTGCATTGCGCCAATCCTATTGCCTGACGATCCCGGAGCGGAGCGCAAGGCGCGATGTCGTGGTGGCGTTTCGCGATTGGCTGATCAATGAATGCCGGCGTGCAGTGGGCTCGCCGACGCTCTGTTGACCCGACATACAGCGATGGTCAAAGGTGCCCGCTCAGCGCCGCCACATGTCCTTGCTGGTGGCCACCGGGACGATCTCGAACTCGACGAGGTCAGCCCATTCCCCGGTCGCGGAAGCGACGGTAGATGTCCCTGCGGTCGCGGCCGGTGAAATCCTCGATCACGATGAACTGCATGTTCCCCCCGGCGAATTATCGTCCCGGCCGATCGAGCCGCTCCAGGAACCATTGCGTCAGCCGGACCCAGACCTCGTCCTTCTCGCCCGAATCCTCCCAGCCATGGTCGAGGTTGGGATTGTCGTTGACCTCGATGACGAAGACGCCGTCCTTGGTCTCCTTGAGGTCGACGCCGTAGAGGCCGTCGCCGATGCAGCGCGCTGCCTTCACCGCCGTCTCGACGACATGGGCCGGCGTCTCCTTCAGCGTGAAGGTCTTGATGCCGCCCTGGTCCGGCTTGCCATTGGCCTTGTGGTTGACGATCTGCCAGTGCTTCTTGGCCATCAGATAGTGCACGGCAAACAATGGCTGACCGCCGAGCACGCCAACGCGCCAGTCATATTCGGTCGGGATGAATTTCTGCGCGATGAGGAGGTCGGAATCCTCCAGCCATTCGGTTGCAAGCGTCTTCAGCTCCTCGAAGCTGGCGCATTTCTTGACGCCACGCGAGAAGGACGAATCCGGGATCTTCAGCACCAGCGGGAACCCCAACGTCTGCGCCGCAAGCTCGAGATCCGAAGCGCCGGCGATCATCACCGTCGGCGGCACCGGCACCTTGTTGTAGGACATCAACTCGTTGAGATAGACCTTGTTGGTACAGCGGATCATCGACAGCGGATCATCAATGACCGGCATGCCTTCCTGCTGGGCGCGGCGGGCGAAACGATAGGTGTGGTTTGAGATCGAGGTGGTCTCGCGGATGAACAGCGCGTCGTAATTCGCGAGCTTGGCGAGATCCTTCCTGGTGATGGGCTCGATTTCGACCCCCATCTTCTCGGCGATCTTGGCCCAGTAGCGCAGCGACGAGATTTCCGACGGGGGCAATTCCTCATGCGGATCGACCAGCGTGGCGAAGGTGTAGCGCGCCGGCGTGCGGCCCTTGGTGTCGCGCCACTCGCGGTTGGTGTAGGTCTCCAGGCACTGGATGAAGTGCGCCTCTTCCTCCTCGGTCATCCGCGCCAGCGGATGGAAGCCGATCTTGCGGATCGAGGCCCATTCGGCGCTGTCCTTGATATGGACTTCGAGCGCCGGCGCCCTGAACCAGTCGAACAACAGCTTGGCGAAACGGTCCCACACCTTGGAGGGCCCGATGCCGAAGAAGATGCACACCTTCGCCGGAAAGGCGCCGCCGAGATCCTTGCGGCATTTGTTGAGCGCCAGCTCCAGTTCCGGCAGCGCATGCTCATAGAGCTTGCGCTCCGACAGGTCGATCATCGTCTCGACGGTCGGGATGACCTTGTGACCGCGCGAGCTCGCCAGCAGCGAGGCATAATAGCCGCGGCTCTGGTAGCCGTAGTTGTTCGACAGGTTGATGACCTTCGGCCGCTGGCCCCGGAACAGCGCCGGATGTGCAAGATAGTCGCGGTTGGTGATGATCTTGTGCGGTGTCGCCACCTGGTCGAGGTCGCTCTGCCTGCCGGTAAGGATGACCCAGGTCATTGTGTGTCGCGCTTCCCCAGAGTGATGGCGGCGCGCAGTCCGTCGCGGCCGAACTGCGCCATGTTCATGAAGATGCCGTAGGGCACGGGAATATTGGCGGCATCAAGGATGGTTTCCTGCCTTTCGTCCTCGACCCAGGGATCGTGGATCAGAATATGATCGCCGTCATCGCCGATGGCCAGCACCCAGTGCGGCACCTTCTTGCCGAACATCAGGAAGCCGCTGATCAGCACCAGCACCAGCTTTCCCGCGGCGATCGCGGTTCTGATGTCATCGATGGTGAACGAGCGGTAATTCACCGGGATGCCGTAAAGTTCCGCGCGGCGGCGAAAGTCGACCTGCGCCAGTTCCATTACCCGGCGCTTTTCCTCGCTGCGCACCGACTGCAGGAACAGCGCGCCGTAGAAGGAAACGAAGATTTCCGCGGCGAGCCCGCTTTCGTACCCCGAGACAGCCAGGCCGAACGGTTCGCAGCCGCCCGGCCCAGACATCATGAAGACAGTCGTCGCCTCGCGCCAGAGGCGGATTTCCATCACCGGATCGGGCACGAAACCGCGGTCGAAATTGGCCATGGCCATCATCAGGCAACAGGGGCCGCAGGTGAATTCGCAGGTCTGTTGGTAGAATGGCACCCGGGTGGCGACCGCAAGGTCGCCGCGCAAGGTCTTTTCATAGCGAAGCGCGGTGGCGCCGTCCTCGTAGTAGCCAGGCTCCCGGCCAATCTTGCGGTAGCCGGCAAGCTCGTAGATGCGGATGGCACGGCCGTTATCCTCGCGCACTTCGAGACGCAGCATCATACGATCGTGCTCGAAGGCCGCCTCCTCCGCCGACGACAACAGCTGGCGCCCGATGCCGAGCGCGCCGAAAAACGGGCCGACAGCTATGGAATAGAGCCGCGCCACGCCACTGCCCTTGCGAAACAGCACGATCGCATAGCCGGCGACGCGGCCGTCGACTTCGGCGACCAGAGTCTCGGCGGTCTCACGCTCGATGAACAGACGAAAAGAGCGTCGCGAAATGCGATCGCTCGAGAAAACGGCTTTCTCGATGGCGGCGAGATCATCGACGTCAGACGCGCGGGCCGTGCGGATATCGGCAGGCATGCGACTTGAGAAAACCTCGATTGGGTTGCGGAACCGGCCCCGGTCAAAGGCGTCGCAAACACCGGCCGAAGCGCCGGTATTCATGAAGCGCTATCGCTCCCTGATTAGGGCCGAATTGTGACAGTTTCCTCGACGGCATGGAAGCGGCCTGGCTTTGAACAGGATCGCTGTCTCGAGGCTCCGCCGGCTGCGAAAATAGCCGCCAACTCAGCTTGCGAGACCTGCCAGAAGCTGGCCATAAGCGCTCTTTGCCACCACTGCCAATTGGTCACGCGGCAGCGAGCCAACGACGGCGCAGCCATAGCCCTTGTCCAGCCAGTAGATGGCCTGCGGACCCGCCTGCGCCGAAGCATAGGTGCCCGTGGCATTTTCCGCCGATTCCGCCGTCACGAACAGGGATATGCGCTCTCCCTTGTCGTCCTCGTAAAGCAGCATCGCGGCCTTGCTTTCGCCGGCCGGCAGCAGCCGACCGCCGATCAGTTGAAAACCGTTCGCGGTCAGGTCCGGTGCCACCAGTTTCAGGCCGACCCGGTTGGACAGCCAGGTCTGCAAATGATCCTTGTCGCTGGCCGGCACTTCCACCGCGTGCCGCTTCTCGGCCGCGTAGATGACGTGGGCGGCAATCGCCTGTTCGGCGAGCCGGTCTTCCGCCGGATCCTCCTGCCCGATGCCGCCAATGCCGGCGACGTAGCCGCCAATTCCACCCGCAGCCAGAAGCACGGCCGCGGCCGCGCCAAGCCACCAGCGTGAACGTGGCGCCTCTGCCTTGACCGGCGTTTCGCCGAGCACGACCTTGCGCAATCGCACTGGTACGGCCTCATCCAGCACGCCGGCAAGGGCGGCGCGCAATGCCTCCCGGTCGGCGGTGAAGCGGGCGCTCCTGGCCTTCATCTCAGGATTGGCCTCGAGCCAGGCTTCATAGGTGACACGCTCATCGGCTGGCAGTTCGCCGTCGAGCGCCATGTGGATGTCACGTTCGGAAAAATCGCGGCGGATCATTTCTCGACGATCCTTATCGCGCGGCGGCGTGCCGTGTCGTCCAGCAACCCACGCAGTTCCTCACGCCCGCGCGCAATGCGTGACATCAGCGTACCAGCGGGCACGCCCAGAATGTTGGCGGCTTCGGCGTAGGAGAAGCCTTCAATGGCAACCATGACAAGGGCCGCGCGGCGATCGGGGCTGATCGCCTGCAATGCGTCGATGATCTCGCGTGAGGCGATGCCGTCCAATTGCTCGGCCGGTTGGGCTACCGTCTCGCCCGCCTCCAGCGGCAGCATCGCCGCTTCGCCGCGGCGATTCACCTTGCGCATCTGGTCGATGAACAAATGATGCATGATCGTAAACAGCCACCTCCTGGGGCTTTCTCCTGTCTGCCAGTTGTCGAGCCGCAGCAGTGCGCGCTCGAGGCAGTCCTGAACGAGGTCGTCGGCAGCATCGCGGTCGCGCAAAAGCGAGCGTGCATAACGGCGCAGGCGCGGTATTTCGCCAAGGATTGCTGCCTTCTTTTCGTCCATGACCGCTGGTTCTGAGCTCGCCCTTATTGATCTCGATTGAACGCGCCTTCCCGGCGTGGCGCAAGCGGCCAGCGCGAAGCGGTCCGCCGCCCCGGTCACCCAAGCAATGAGATAACGCTGGCGGGTGCCGGTTTATTCCGGCTGGATTGAATTTCCCCCATCATTGCTCGCCTACAGATACCGTCTCCCTCGCCGCCCGCGTCAGAAGCCGCTGGTAGAACAGGCCGATGCCGATCAGCACGGCGCCCAGGCCGATGAAGGACAGCGCCCTGAGCACGCCTTCCAGTTCCGACATGTCGAACAGGAAGACCTTCAGCACGGCGACCGCGATCAGCACGGCGGAGGCAACGCGCAGCACCTGCGACCTCAGCCAGACGCCGGCGGTGAGCAACGCTACGCCGATGACCAGCCACAACGCCGAATAAGTGTAGGTCTCCAGCTGACCGAGTCCGCTCCACAGGCCGATGAACTCGCCCTTGAACAGGCGTCTTACCGACAGCGTGGCATAGGCGAAGGCAAGAAGAGCCGCGACCAGCGCCAGCATCGCCGAATACCATTTCGGCCGCTTGCCTCGGGCATAGAGCGCCAACCCGCCGGCGGCGACGGCCGGCAAGAGATAGGCCAGGAACACCAGGTTGAAGACCGGAATCCGGCCGGTGGATTCGTCCGTAAACAGCGGATCGAGCACCAGGAAGTGCTGGACGATGACGAAAGCGGCTGAAACCACGCCGGCGGCCATCGAGCCGTAACGCAGCACCGAGCTTGGCGAGCGCCGGTCTATGGCGACCAGGATGGCGCCGGCGCCGATGGCGATCAGCGTGTAGATCGCCTGCTCGGCAAGCGTTGGCGCATCGCTGTTGATGATGCCGCCATGCATCGCATGACGCACCAACATGGCAATGGTGAGCAGCGCAAACAGCGCCGCTGCCGCTTCCATGGCGAGGCGCGGGCGGCCATTGGTGGTGCGGGCGAGCTGCCAGGCGGTGAAGCCGAAAGCGAGCGCGGGTATGCCGTAGCCAAGCAGCAGCCAGTTGAACACCGGCGTCCTGGAAAGGAATTCCGCGCCGACGATGGTCGGATCGAAGGCGACGCGGCCAAGCACAGCAATCACCGCGCCGACAGCAATCCAGCCGAGCACGGGATAAGAGCGCCAGCGGGTCGCCAATGCGGGCACAATTGTCGCCGCACCCAGCAGGACAGTGGTCCAGCCGGAAACGAAAGCCATGTGCAGCATCAGCAGGCCAGCGACGGCCGCGCCACCCAAGGCAAACGACACCGCCATGCCGCCCTTGAGCGGCTTCTCGACCCGCGCGATCCACTCGCCGCCAGCGGCGAAAACCACAACCAGAAGAGCTGCGACGGCGGCATAGGCGAAGTCTCGGTCGAGATCGCCAAAGGTGAGCCACAGCGCCAGCAGGATGACCAGCGGCACGACAACGCCCCATGCCGCCCATGAGGCGGCGCGTATCTGTGTTGCGGCGGCAAATCTTCGCGCCGCCCAGAGCCCGGCGCCAATGAAGACGAGGCCCAGTGCCGGGCCAATGCGCAATGTCAGCGTATTGGCGATGGCCAAAGGCGAGCCATCAACGCCCAAGACGCCATTCGAAAAGTCGGAAGTGATTGAGGTCGGCGGGATGATGCCGAGATAGATCAGCGCCGTCGCCAGCCCCGCGGCGTAGAGCAGCGGCAGGGCCAGCGGACGGTAGAGCGCAACGGCCACCATCGCGGCAAGCAAGACCGCGCCCGGCACGGCATAGCCGGCAGCGGCAAAGACCGGGTCGACCGACAGGCCCAGCGCAGAGAGTGCGATGAACAAGCCAGGCACGACCGATGGCCAGTCGAATGCCTTGGCCGGTTCGGTTTCGCCGCCACGGCGGCCGAGCCAGGCAAAGGCGAGTACGGCGAGCGTGATGGCGTCGATGAACAGGATGGCGGAGAGGTTCGCGCCTGGCGCATCCATCATGTAAAGGACGGTCCAGATGCCCGTGCCGGCAAAAGCGGCCGCCATCTGCAATTTCCAGTCGCGCATGCGAGCGATAACGCCTGTGGCGGCCAGCACGATGGCGAGATAGCCGAATAGCGCCCAGGGATTGGGCGCCTGCGAGGCAACCAGCATTGGGGTTACAATGGCGCCGACGAGGCCGATGCCGGCCAGCGCTTGGCCGTGAACGAGAGCGGCGGCGATGGTGGCGATTCCGATGGCACCGAGCAACGTGAAGGCAAGTGCCGGCCCGATGAAGCCGTAGATGCCGTGAGCGGCATAGACAGCGCCGAACAGGATGAAGGCGCCTGCCGCCGTCAGGATCGCCGGAATGTAGGCGCCGGCCGCACCTTGCACCGGCACCCTGAAGCCGGTGCGGCGAATGAACTCGCCAGCGGCAACCAGCACCACCCCAAGCACGGCCGCCATGGTGAGCCGCACGCCAGGGCCGAAAATGCCGGCCTCGATGGTGTAGCGAATCAGGAACAGCCCGCCCAGCGCCAGCGCGATCCCACCGACCCAGACGGCCCAGCGGGTGCCGAGCGCCGTTTCGACGTCGGACCGGCGAGTGGCTTTCGCAGCGGCTGCCGGCGCGGCAGGTCCCGTTGCCGTCTGCGCCGCCTCGCCTGCGTTCCACGGGCCAGCCAGGACCTCGCCGGTCAGAGCTTCCACTTCCGTGGCCTGCCCCTGCGCGGTGATCGGCTCGCCCGCCGCCGGCGAGATATCGGCGGCCGCCACTGCCACCGGCGCCTCGTCCAACTTGCCATCGGCCGCAGCCTGTTCGGTCGGCTTGGCCACGGGCGGCGAAGCGCCTGAGAGCACAAGGCTACGCAGGGCGCCAAGTTCGCGCTCGATCAGACCGATGCGGTTCTGCTGGCGCGATATGATGACAAACAGGGCGATGATGGCGACAAGGCCGATCAGGTTCTCAAACATGGCGGTTCCCCCAAACCAGGCCAGTTTTCACTGACGTTTCGTCTCACTGACATTCAAATGCGGCGGCCAGGCGGCTGGAAAACTCAACGCGCCGCCAGATTGGCGGCCGGAAATATCGAACATGTCTCGGTGCCGAAAGGCAGAAGCTTACCGCGGGCATCCTTCAGCGTCGCTTCCGAAACGGCAAGCGTGCGGCCCTTGTGGACCACTTTGCCCTCGCAGACCACCTCGCCGGTCCTGGGCGTGATCGGCCGCGTCAGGTTCACCTTGAATTCCGCAGTCGTGTAGGCCTCGCCCTTTTCGAGCAGCGTCTGCACGGCGCAGGCCAGCGCCGAATCAAGCAGCGTTGCCGCCCAGCCGCCGTGTACGCCACCCAACGGGTTGAGGTGGCGCTCATTCGGCACGCCGCGGAACACGGCGCGGCCTTTCTCTACTTCAGTTAATGCGAAGCTGAGTTGGTAGGAGATCGGCGGTGCCGGATATTTGCCGTCGATAATGCGCTGCAGCAGTTCGAGGCCGGTATATTTCGTTATGTCGGCGTGCGGGATTGTGCCGAGGCCGAGCGGCGAGACCCGGCCCGGATAGAGTTCGACTTCGCTCATGCCGCGTTCTCTCCGGCGATGGCCTTGCCACGCGCGTGGTGCTTGCGAAGTGCGGCAAGAAAACCGGTGCGGGCGTCGGGCTCGTTGATACCGCGCGGCTCATAGATATGGCGGGTAAAGAAGAAGCCGGTCAGCCGGAAGGCATCCTCGATCGCCGCCGGATCCGCGCGCAGACCGGAGCCGCGCTGCAGGAAAGCCGGCAGCACCAGCATCTTGCCGTGCCATGGCGCGCCTGCTTCACGCGACACCGCGCGGCCGGACTTCGGCGAGACATAGGCAAGATCCTGCCGCGTGCCGGTGGCGGCGCATTGGCTGAGATCAAGGCCGAAGCCGAGTTCATCGAGGATCAGAAGTTCGAAGCGCGCCACCAGTTCGCCAGCCGCATCGGCATCGTCAAGATGGACGATCATCACGGCGAGCGCTTCGTAAAGGCCGCCATGGGCGTCGCGCTCCGGCAGCAGGCGCAGATGCGCGGCCATGGTCTGCAGCCCGTAGACAGCGACGGCGCTGTCCATCAGCCGGGCGGCGTTCATCTCGATCGCCTCGGCCTGGAACGTGCCGAGATGCTCGTCAAGGCGCGCCCGCCATAAGAGATCGACGCGGTTGCCGGGCTGGAGAACGGGCTGCTGCTTGCGCGAGCGGCCGCCGCGCACGAGACCGAGATGGCGGCCATGCGCGCGGGTCATCACCTCGAGAATGGCGCTGGTTTCGCCATGCTTGCGGGTGCCGAGAATGATTCCCTCGTCGCGCCATTCCATCACAAAAGCTTTTCACCGGTTGAATGGCGAAATCAAGATGCGGCTCAGGTGTGGCCTACGGCTTTAGCCCTCGTCAAAACAAAGCCGCCCGCAGCGAATGCTGCGGGCGGCTTCTGGCAGATTAATCGATCAGAACGAGCGCTGGAAGCGGAGAATGCCGCCGACGTTGCTCTTTTTGGTTGCGCCGGCCCATACGGAATTGGCCGGGGTGTCATCGCCGACGTTCTGGTAGTCGACTTCAGCCGTGACCGTAAAGCCCGGCACAACGGTATAGGCAATGTTGGCGGCGATGCCGAGGTTCTTCCAGTCGTCATAGGAGACCTGGGCGTTGAACGAAGTCTTGGCGTTGAACTTGTAGGTGCCGCCGCCCCAGACTGCCCAGTTGCCGCCCCACTGCTTGTAGAAGCCACGGCCATGTGCGTCGATGACGTTGTTGGCGTCGTCCGTGAGGTTGTCGTCGGTGCCGTAGCCGCCCATGACGAACAGCGACAGTTCCTTGGTGACGTTGACGTCCAAACGGACCTTGCCGGCCACTTCCTCGTAGTTGCTGTCATAGGCGACAACGCCGGTGATCGCACCCCAGTCGGCCTTGTACTTCAAGCCGCCGACGACATGCGGAACATAGCTGTCGATGGTCCCGACGGTGCCGGCGCCTTCTTCGAGCGAGACCATCGCCGAGATGCCGTTGCCTGCGTCGAAGTAGTATTGAACGACGTTGCTCTCCTGGCCGCCATAGGGAACGATCGTGTCCTGGATGACGTTGCCCGCATAGCCGATGAAGGTATCGAAAGCCGTATCGTCCTTACCGACGCGCAGACCGCCGAGCTGGATGTAGGCGAAACGCAGCGACAGCGACTTGTTACGGCCCTGCCAGTCGGTGCTTCCGTTGACATAGTCGCCGCTGCTGTTGCCATAGTTGAAGCGGGTCTCGGTGTAGGTCTTCAAGGTGCCGAGCTCGGTCTCCTGACCGGTCCAGGTCTTCAGCGTGAAGCGGGTGTTCTTGTAGTAGGTCGAATGAGTGCCGTCGCCCTGATGGTCCGGGACATGGTTGACCCCGTCGAACGTGCCGGCATCGCCGACGCCGATGTCATAGCGGACATAGCCGCCGATGCGCAGGCAGGTCTCGGTGCCCGGGATGTAGAAGTAGCCGGCGCCGTAGACGTCGCAGATCTTGACGTATTCGGCCGGTTCCGGTTCGGCGACGACGACGGCGTCCGCGGCACGTGCGCCGGAGACCGCGATCAGTGCCGCGGCTGAGCCGAGAAGGAGGCTCTTGATGTTCATTTTCTGACCTCTCCAGTCAAGTTAAAAAATTAGCTTCGGATTTGTGGAAGACGGATCAATTTCGCCTCACCCCCACAGCGAAAACGGCCCGCACCGCGACCCCTTTTCGATCGCGAACATACCCATCGATCTTCAGCCTTCAATGACAATTCCATAAATAGGCCGGATTCCTGCCACAGATTAAATCCGTGTTGCACAAATAACACTAATTCATGCGCCTTCATTTTCAATGCAGCACAAATGGCACACCGTCGCATTTGTGTAATAATCCCGCCTTATTTCGCGTCTAACTTTATTTTATTGACGTTTACCTTATATGTTTCAATTGGTGATTATACGCCACCTAAGTACATTAGGAAGTATTTGCTTCCCACTCTTGAATTGGTGAGAACGGGAGTCAACTCCATCTGCCGCGACGGAAGAAATCGCGCCGCCCCGGACGCCAGATCACTGACCGCATCGACGCGCTCCAAGGCAATCAGGACCGCGGCCAAGTGCCCCGCGAATCGGGGGAGGCTAGCGATATGCTCGTGCCGTGACGTTTCGCCTTCGATTCAACGATGGACGGACCAATGCGAGGCATGCCCCTTCCCCCCGGCACACCTATCGGCGGTGACACAGAAATGGGCAGCTGCAAAGGCGGCGCGCCAGTCTCGGCCGTCAGCGACGCGCCTTTTCATGCCCTAATGCGGAAACTCCAGCCCCATCTCGCGGTAGCGCTCGGGATCGTCGCCCCAGTTCTCGCGTACTTTCACGAACAGGAACAGGTGCACCTTCTGCTCGAGGATGCCCGAAATCTCCATGCGCGCCGCCTGGCCGATGGCGCGGATGGTCTCGCCCTTGTGGCCGAGCACGATCTTTTTCTGGCTGTCCCGCTCGACATAGATGACCTGCTCGATGCGCACCGAGCCATCCTTTTTCTCTTCCCATTTCTCGGTCTCGATGTGCGAGGAATAGGGCAACTCTTGATGCAGCCTGAGATAGAGTTTTTCACGGGTGATCTCGGCCGCCAGCTGGCGCATCGGCAGGTCCGAAATCTGGTCTTCCGGATAGTACCAGGGGCCGGCCGGCAGCGCCTGTGCCAGATAATCGAGCAGATCCTTGCAGCCGGAGCCGGTCAACGCCGAGACCATGAAGGTGCGCTGGAACGGCACCTTCTCGTTGGCTGCCGCGGACAGGGCGAGAAGCGCCTCTGGCTTCACCCGATCGACCTTGTTGAGGATCAGCGCCATCGGCTGGCGCACGTCCTTCAGCCGTTCGAGGATGGCTTCGGCATCGCCCCGGATGCCACGCTCGGCATCGATCAGCAACAGTACGATATCGGCATCCTTGGCACCGCCCCAGGCAGTCGTCACCATCGCCGTATCGAGGCGCCGCCTGGGCTTGAAGATGCCAGGCGTATCGACGAAGACGATCTGTGCATTGTCATGCGTGGCGATGCCGCGCACGATGGCGCGTGTCGTCTGCACCTTATGGGTGACGATCGACACCTTGGCGCCGACCAGTTGGTTGACCAGCGTCGACTTGCCAGCATTCGGTGCGCCGATCAGCGCGACGAAGCCGGAGTGCGTGGCGGGAGCAGCTGCGTTGTCTTCGGCGGTCATGCCGCGCTCCCTTCGTTGACCCAGACACCCTCACGAATCAGAAGAGCCGCGGCAGCGGCCTGCTCGGCCTCGCGCTTGGATCGGCCGGTGCCGGTTGCAGGCAGAAATGCGCCAACCCTTACGCTGATGGTGAACAGCGGATCGTGGTCCGGCCCTTCGCGGCTGTCGATCTGATAGGCAGGAACCGCGCTCGCCGCCTGGTGCGCCCATTCCTGCAATTCGGTCTTGGCGTCGCGGCGTGCCGCACCCGAGGCCTGCGAACGGGGCTGCCAGTATTTGTGGATGAAAGCACGCGCCGCCTCCAGCCCACCGTCCAGGTAGAGCACGGCGATCAGCGATTCCAGGGCGTCGGCCCGCAGATTGACGCGCTTGCGCCCTTCGAGCCCGCGCACATCCGATCCGGCACGGATCAGGTCCGGCAGCCCTATATCCTCCGCGATCTCGGAAAGCGCCTCGGCATTGACCAGCGCATTGAGGCGCAGCGACAGTTCGCCTTCCGCCGCGTCGGGAAACGCGGCCAGCAACATGTCGGCAACGACAAGGCCGAGAACCCGGTCACCGAGAAATTCGAAACGCTCATAATCGGAGCCGGCATTGGCGCCGCGTGCACTGGCATGGGTGAGCGCGCGCTGCAGACGCTGGCGGTCTGCAAAGGCATGGCCCGTATGTTCCACAAGCGCTTCGGCGAGCGCATCGGCGGTCAACCGCTTCGTTACCGCCATGACCCTAGTTGACAAAATGGAACAGGCGCGAAACGCGCATCAGCGACGGCCATTTCCAGATTTCGAGCGGGCTTGCCTTGCCGGCGATCGAGAAGAAGACAAGGTTGGCGCGGCCAACCAGGTTCTCGGCGGGAACATAGCCGACGGTGAACCGGCTGTCGGCGGAATTATCCCTGTTGTCGCCCATCATGAAATAGTGGCCGGGCGGCACGTCGAATTCGCGGGTGTTGTCGCCGATCGAGTTCGGCGACAGATCGAGCGTGTCGTATCTGACGCCGTTGGGCAATGTCTCGCGGTAGACGTCGATCGGATAATCCTTTTCCGTGATGTCGGGATTGTCGATCTGGCCGGTCTTCACGCGTGGCACGCCGACGCCGTTGATGAACAGCTGGCCATCCTTCATCTGGATCTTGTCGCCAGGCAAGCCGACCACGCGCTTGATGTAGTCAACGGACGGGTCCGGCGGGAACTTGAACACCACCACGTCGCCACGCTTGGGCTCGGAGCCCCAGATACGGCCCGAAAAGATGTCGGGCCCGAAAGGCAGCGAATAGCGCGAATAGCCGTAGGACCATTTGGTGACGAACAGATAGTCGCCTTCCAGAAGCGTCGGCCGCATCGATCCCGACGGGATCGAAAAGGGCTGAAACAAGAGCGTGCGGATAACGAGCGCGAGCAAGAGCGCCTGGACGATGACGCTGACGGTTTCGCCAAGCCCGCCGGATTTCTTCTGGGATTTTTCAGCCACGCTCATGTCGTCCTCGATTGTGCGTTGGATGTATAGAGTCTCGGCGTGCGCTGGGCAACGTCAATGCCGGTCGTCAAATGCAATCAATGTGGCGCTTGTTCGACGGGCAACGCCTCGATGATCACAAAGGCTTGAGCAAGCGGGAAATCGTCCGTGATCGTGAGGTGGATCGCTGCCCGATGCCCTCGGGGAAGGATTTTTTCCAGTCGCGCCAAGGCTCCGCCGGTCAGTGCCATCGTCGGCGCGCCGCTGGGCAGATTGACGACGCCCATGTCACGCCAGAAGACACCTTGCGCCAGACCAGTACCCAGCGCCTTGGCGCAAGCCTCCTTGGCGGCGAAGCGCTTGGCGTATGAGGCGGCGCGAGCACGCCGATTCTCCGAACGCGCCTGCTCGAGTTCGGTATAGATTCTCTGGATGAAACGCTGGCCGTGACGCTCCAGCGACTTCTCAATGCGCGTGATGTCGATCAGGTCACTGCCGATGCCAATGATCATCGCGCGGCGGAGCCGATGCTTTCCGTAGGATGGGACGACTGCTCACGACGGCTTGCGCGCTCGGCCAGCCGCTTGCGCCTTTGCGCACGGAAGACCTTCATGCCCCAGCGGGTGATACCGTAGAACACGAGACCGAACACCAGCCCGAGCGGCACCGCGCCGATCAGCATCGGCTCGAGCACCGGATGCCATAGTTTCGCGAAGGAAAGCGTGTGCAGCATCTCGCCCAGATGCGCCGGTGGACCATGTGTCGGCAGGCGATCATGCAGGATGAGTTTGCCGGTTTCCCAGGACGCACCCCAGAGCAGCGGAAAGGTCAGCGGATTGCCGAAGAAAACGGCACCGAGCGCCGCCGCCACCAGATTGCCGGCGATCACCCAACACAGAACGGCGGCAATGATGAAATGGAAGCCCACGGGAAAGAACGAAGCGAAGACACCAGCCGCGACCCCGGCCGCCACCGCGTGCGGCGTGGCCTTCAGCCTCAGGATGCGCTTGGAGAAATACTGCAGTGAACGCGAAAACGAACGGCGCGGCCATAGATATGTGCGCACCCGCTCGAGAAGGCCATCAGGCTTGCGGCGACGAAAAAGCACTCTTTCCTGTTCCCGATAACAACAACTCGTGTGCCGGCTGCTGCCAGCCGGGCTTCGATCGCCATATCTTGCGCCTTGCGGTCGCCGAAAGGCAATCGCGACTTTGATATAGCTATCCGCAACCCCGACAACAACCGAGGGCCACCTGCACAGCGGCCGCACCGCCATAATTTTTGGTAAGGTTCATCTCTCCAACACCGGACAATCACGGCGAATTTGAGAAGAAGCGTCGGCTTATTGTCGCAGCCGAGTGCTTGCGAAACTACCGAAGGTACTGGCTGACTTCCACAAGGTTGCCATCCGGATCACGGAAATAGACCGACATCATCGGGCCCCGCGCTCCGATCCGTTCGACCGGCCCAAGCTCCACCACCACACCTCTAGCCTCGAGGCTGGCGAGAAATTCGCTGAGCGGCCGATCGGTGACCAGGCAGAAATCGCCGGATCCAGGCGTCGGCAGCTTCGCCTTAGGCTCGAAGGTGCGACCGGCCTCGTGGACATTGATTTTCTGACGGCCAAAAGCCAGCGCCGTCGGCCGGCCCGGCGTATCAACGCGCTCAAAGCCCAGCACGCGCTGGTAGAAGGCACACGTCGCTTCGAGCGACGCCACCGTCAGCACGAAATGATCGATGCCGACGATCATTCGACCTCCCAGTCAGATGTTGCGGCTGCCGGGCTTGATTGCCGGTATGGCGGCAAGCTCCGGCGGCAGTCGGTCCGGCGGATAGGCCGGAACTTCATACTCGGCAAGCGCGATCAGCGGCACCCCGACATGGGTCTTGCCGGCCGAACGGTCGATGATGCAGGCGGCGGCCACCACCTCGGTGCCAAGTTCGCGCAGGCAATCGATGGTTTCGCGGATCGACAGGCCGGTGGTGACGATATCCTCGACTATGACGACACGGGCACCGCTCGCGATCTCGAAGCGCCGCAGGCGGAACTCGCCCCCTTCCCGCTCGACCCAGATCGCCGGCACGCCGAGATGGCGTGAGGTCTCGTAGGCCGGGATCAGGCCGCCGATCGCCGGACCCACGACATAGTCGATCTTGCCTGGCACCGCGGCGCGGATCTTCTCGGCCAGCGCCTTGCACAAGCGCTCGGTCTTGTCGGCGTGCATGAACACGCGCGCTTTCTGCAGGAAGACCGGACTGCGCAGGCCAGACGTCAGGATGAAATGCCCCTCCAGAACAGCGCCCGCCTCGCGGAAAATGCCCAGCACTTCTTCGGTATTCATCTGCGCCTATCCCCTCATAGATCAGCCGCGTCAGCCATTCACGCGCCGTGCATCGCTGACGCTCGAATTGTCCTTGAGCTGCGACAGCAGCCGGTTGAGATGCTTCAGATCCCAGACTTCGAGATCGATCAGCATTTCGGTAAAATCGGGCGCCGTGCGCACCATCGACAGCGTGTGGATGTTGGCGTCATTGGAGGCGACGACCTGGGCGATGTCGGCAAGAGACCCTGGCGCATTGATGGCTGTGACCGAGACACGCGCGGGAAAGCGCTCCTTGGTGCGTTCGTCGATATCCCAGCGCACGTCGATCCAGCGCTCCGGCTGGTCGTCGAAGGCCTGCAGGGCCGGCGACTGGATCGGATAAATGGTGATGCCGGTGCCCGGCTGGACGATACCGACGATACGATCCCCAGGCACCGCCCCTTCCGGCGCGAACCGAACCGGCAGGTCGCCGCGCACGCCGCGGATCGGCACGGCGCCATCGCGCGGCTGGTCCTTGTCCTTGCGCGCGGCGCGGCCGGGAATCTGGAACAGCATGCCGGCGGCATTGCGGATCTTCGACCAGCCTTCCTCGCGCTGCTTGGGTGCCGCCGGCGTGACGCGCTCGTCCTTGTAGTCGGGGAAGACCGCCTTCATCACATCCGTCGAGGCCAACTCGCCACGTCCCACCGAGGCCAGCACGTCCTCGATGTCCTTGCGCGCCAGCCGGTGCAGCACCGGCTTCAGGCTTTCCTTGGTGAAACTCTTGCCGGCCCGTTCGAAGGCGCGCTCCAGAATGCGCGCGCCGAGCCCGGAATACTGCTTGCGGATAGCGTTCTTGGTGGCGCGGCGGATGGCGGCCCGCGCTTTGCCGGTGACGACGACGGATTCCCACGCGGCCGGCGGCACCTGCGCCTTGGAGCGGATGATCTCGACCTCGTCGCCATTCTTCAGTTCCGTCATCAGCGGCATGATGCGGCCATTGACCTTGGCGCCGACGCAGGTGTCGCCGACGTCCGTATGCACCGCATAGGCGAAGTCGATGGGTGTGGCGCCACGCGGCAGCGCGATCAGCATGCCTTTCGGCGTGAAACAGAACACCTGGTCCTGGAACAGCTCGAGCTTGGTGTTTTCGAGAAAATCCTCGGGGTTGTCGCCTTCGGCGAGCTGCTCGATGGTGCGGCGCAACCAGGCGTAGGCGTTCGTCTCCTTCGAGATCGCATGGCCGGCCCCGTTCGTCTTGCCGCCGGTGTCCTTGTAGATCGAATGGGCGGCGACGCCGTATTCGGCGATCTTGTTCATCTCGCGCGTGCGGATCTGCAGCTCGACGCGCTGGCGCGAGGGGCCGACGATGGTGGTGTGGATCGAACGGTAGTCGTTCTGCTTCGGTGTCGAGATGTAGTCCTTGAAGCGGCCAGGCACCATCGACCATGTGGTGTGGATGGCGCCGAGAGCGCGATAGCAGTCCTCGACTGTATCGACGACGACACGGAAGCCGAAAATGTCGGACAACTGCTCGAAGGACAGGGCCTTGGCCTCCATCTTGCGGAACACCGACCAAGGCTTCTTCTGGCGGCTTTTGACGCCGGCCTTGATCGCGTGTTTTTCGAACAGACCCGAAAGCGCCTTCTCGATTTCGGACAGCACATCCTTGTTGCGCTCGAAGATTTCGGCCAGCCGGGCGGTGACGGCGCGATAGGCTTCCGGATTGATATAACGGAAGGCTATCTCCTCCAGCTCTTCACGCATGCCTTGCATGCCCATGCGGCCGGCAAGCGGCGCATAGATCTCCATCGTCTCCTCGGCAATGCGCAGGCGCTTGGCCTCCGGCATATGGTCGAGAGTGCGCATGTTGTGCAGACGGTCGGCGAGCTTGACCAGAAGCACGCGGACATCTTCCGAAATCGCCAGCAGAAGCTTGCGCAGGTTTTCCGCTTGCTCCGCCTTCTTCGACACGAGGTCGAGCTTCTTCAGCTTGGTCAGGCCCTCGACCAGCTTGCCCATTTCGGGGCCGAACAGCTCGTCGATCTCGGCCCGCGTCGCCGTGGTGTCCTCGATGGTATCGTGCAGCAGGGCGACCGCGATCGTCGCCTCGTCCATGTGCATTTCGGTGAGGATGGCGGCGACTTCGAGCGGATGCGAAAAATAGGGGTCGCCCGAAGCACGCTTCTGGTGGCCATGCTTTTGCATGGCATAGACATAGGCCTTGTTCAGCAATGCCTCGTTGACGTCAGGCTTGTAGCGCTGCACGCGCTCGACAAGCTCATACTGACGCATCATGGGCACAATCTCTCGGCGATGAAATGAATCATGCGCCGCACTGATGTACGGCGCATGTCATAGATAGCCACGAAACTGACGAGACGGAAGTGCCGGACGATTGTTCCAGCCGCTTCTGGAGAACTCTCTTAGTAGTCGTCGCTCTTTTCCGGCGGTACCAGACCTTCGATGCCGGCCAGCAGGTCTTCCTCGGTCATGCGATCGAAGGTGACGTTATCCTCGGCGTCGTCGGTCTCGGCAGCCGCAACAGCGCCGCCGGTCTGATCGGCGATTGCCTCGCCATCGGCTTCGGGTTCGTCGACCTCGACATGCTTCTGCAGCGAATGGATCAAGTCTTCCTTGAGATCGTCGGGCGACAGCGTCTCGTCGGCGATCTCGCGCAGCGCGATGACCGGGTTCTTGTCGTTGTCACGAGGAACGGTGATCTGCGCGCCCTGGCTGATCTGACGAGCGCGGTGGCCGGCAAGGAGCACCAGCTCGAAGCGGTTGTCGACCTTGTCGATGCAGTCTTCAACGGTTACGCGGGCCATGGATTGCCCCTTTCATGCCTGGATTTGATGGAAAACAGACGCGGTCCATAACCTGAACGCCGCCAAAATACAAGCATCATGGCATTGGCGGGACCATTGGGCGCTCAATCCTGTGTCCAGACACCGAATTTGGCGAAACCGGGCCGCTTCCATGTCCGGCTTCGCGATCACAATTGCTTGCAGTACGGCGACACGCCCTTGGATTGCCACCAAACTGGCGTTATTTCGGATGGTCAAGGTCAGCCGGTTTATTATGAGCCTGACCGACCGTCGCTACCGCATTTCGTTTAGACGGCCGCATTTTCGAAAAGGAATATTTTCCATGTTCGACCCCCGTGAAAAGATCGCCCTGTTCATCGACGGCGCCAATCTCTACGCCACATCGCGGGCGCTCGGCTTCGACATCGACTATCGCAAGCTGCTGTCGAGTTTCCAGAAGCGCGGCTACCTGCTGCGCGCCTATTATTACACCGCGCTGGTCGAGGATCAGGAATACTCATCGATCCGCCCCCTGATCGACTGGCTCGACTACAACGGCTTCAAGGTGGTGACCAAGCCGGCCAAGGAATTCACCGACTCCACCGGCCGCCGCAAGATCAAGGGCAATATGGACATCGAGCTCACCGTCGATGCGCTGGAACTTGCCGACGTCGTCGACCACTATGTCATCTTCTCCGGCGACGGCGACTTCCGCACGCTGGTCGAGGCGCTGCAGCGGCGTGGCCGCAAGGTGTCGATCGTCTCGACCATGGCCTCGCAACCGCCGATGATCTCTGATGATCTGCGCCGCCAGGCCGACCACTTCATCGACCTGACGACGCTGAAGAACGAAGTTGGCCGCGATCCGTCCGAACGGCCTGTAAGGCGGCCCGAACCGGCCGAAGTCGAAGAGGAAGACTATTGAGGCCGGTCGACTTGACCGCCCCTTCCATTTCCGAACCGAACCGCGACTGCCCGCTCTGCCCGCGGCTGCATGACTTCATTGCCGAATGGCGGCAGCTCGAACCGTCCTGGTTCAACGCGCCGGTGCCGACCTTCCTGCCGCCGGAAGGCGAGGATACCGTTCAACTTCTGATCGTCGGGCTGGCGCCCGGCCTGCGCGGTGCCAACAGAACCGGACGCCCCTTCACCGGCGACTATGCCGGCGACCTGCTCTATTCGACGCTGATCGCGCACGGTTTCGCTCGCGGCGAATTCAAGGCGAGGCCCGATGACGGGCTGGCGCTCGTCGGCACGGCGATCACCAATGCGGTACGCTGCGTGCCACCGGAGAACAAGCCGGTCGCCGCCGAGATCGCCACCTGCAGGACGTTCCTGGTGCCGACGATCGCTCGCTTTCCCAACCTGCGGGCCGTGCTGGCACTGGGTTCGATCGCGCACCAGTCGACGGTGCGGGCGCTGGGCGGGCGCGTCGCCGCCTATCCGTTCAAACATGGCGGGCAGCTGACGGCCGGCGGCGTTGCGCTGTTTTCGAGCTATCACTGCTCGCGTTACAACACCAATACCGGTGTCTTGACCGAAGACATGTTTGTCAGGGTCTTCGGCGAGATCGAGGCATTCCTGAAGAATTGAGACCACCGCATCCCCGACATCGGCTCACACCGGCAGCAAGGCGTCCGGTTTCACGTCGCCGATCGAGCCATAGGTATGTGTCTCCTTCACTGCTTCGACCGATCCGGATCGGATCCGTCTCGCCCGGCACGGCTCAATGCGCCGCCGCAAGCAGCGCCGCCAACTTCTCCTGCCCGCCTTGAAGAACGTTCAGGTCAACGTCACCCTCAATACCATCCACCCGCCCCCTGTTGTGATACTGCCAATAGACCCAGTCGTCACGATCCGGCTTCACAAGCAGCGAGCGAAGCCAGAGCGGGCGAGCGGCGATCTGCCCGGCATAGGCGGCCTCCGCCTCATCCGTCAGATAGACGATCGCCGGTTTGCCGAATGCCGCCTCGACAGGTTCGAGGAAGGCCTGGAGTTCGGCATTCAACTGTCCGGCCGACGGACGCTGCGGACAGTTGCCGCCGAACTCGATGTCGACGACCGGCGGCAGCATGGGCTGATCGTGCGGCACGACCGAGATGAAATTCTTCGCCTGGTCGGCGCCGGGCCGGCAGAAGGTGAAGAAGTGATAGGCACCCACGGCAAGCCCGGCGGCGCGGGCCTCCCGCAGATTGGCGGCAAAGGCTTTGTCGACATGATCGCCGCCCTCGGTCGCCTTGATAATGGCGAAGGCGACATCATCGGCGGCAACGCGCCGCCAGTCGATCTGGCCCTGATGATGGGAAACGTCGATGCCTCTGACCGGATATTTGCCGCGATCCGGGGAGAACGCCCTGAAATAGAAATAGCCGCTCGCGGCGACCAAGCACACCAAAACCAGGGTGGCCAAACTCAGCAGGACAATCCGGCTCTTCAAGCGAATAGCCCCAGCCTAACCTCGTTCCTTCAAGAGCCTGCCCTTCTCACGCGACCAGTCGCGCTGCTTTTCGGTCTCGCGCTTGTCGTGCAGTTTCTTGCCGCGGCCGACGGCGAGCAGGAGCTTGGCGCGGCCCTGATCGTTGAAATAGATTTTTAGCGGCACCAGGGTCATGCCTTCGCGGTCGACGCTCTGCGAGAGTTTCGCCATCTCACGCTTGTTGAGCAGGAGCTTGCGGCGGCGGCGCGGCTCGTGGTTGAAGCGATTGGCCTGCAGGTACTCCGGCAGATAGGAATTGATCAGCCAGATCTCGCCGCCCTCGACCGAAGCGTAGCTTTCCTGGATGTTGGCCTGGCCCTGGCGCAGAGACTTGACCTCGGTGCCGGTCAACACCAAGCCTGCCTCGATCGTGTCGAGAACCTCATAGGAAAAACGCGCCTTGCGGTTTTCGGCAACGGTCTTGTTGTTGGGATCGGCTTTTCTGACTTGATTCATAATGCGGAGAGGTGGCGCCTCATCCCTAATTTATCAAGCCGGCATGCTTCATGGCCGCATCGATCTTTTCGGCCGTCGACGGCTCGACCGTCACCAGCGGCGAGCGCAGCACATTCTCGACTTTGCCCAGCTTCGATAGCGCGTATTTGGCGCCGGAAACGCCAGGTTCGATGAAGATCGCCTTGTGCAGCGGCAAGAGACGATCCTGCAGTTCGAGCGCCTTCACACTGTCGCCTGACAGCGTTGCCTCCTGAAATTCGGCGCAGAGCCGCGGCGCGACATTCGAGGTCACCGAGATGCAGCCGACACCGCCATGCGCGTTGAAGCCGAGGGCCGAAGCATCCTCGCCGGAAAGCTGGATGAAATCCTTGCCGCAGGTCAAACGCTGCTCGGACACGCGCTCGACCTTGCCGGTCGCATCCTTGACGCCGACGATGTTCTTGAAGTCGTGCGCCAGCCGGCCCATCGTCTCCGGCGTCATGTCGATCACCGAGCGCGGCGGGATGTTGTAGATGATGATTGGCAGCTTGGTTGCCCTGGCGACGGCGGCGAAATGCTCGTAGAGGCCGCGCTGCGTCGGCTTGTTGTAGTAGGGCGTGACGACCAGGGCGGCATCGGCGCCGGCCTTTTCGGCATATTGGGCGAGCCCAACGGCTTCCTCGGTGTTGTTGGAGCCAGCGCCGGCAACCACCGGCGCGCGGCCCTTGGCCGCCTCGATGCAGACCTTCACGACATGGCGATGCTCGTCATGCGACAGCGTCGGCGACTCGCCGGTAGTCCCAACGGGAACCAGGCCCCTGGTGCCCTCATCGAGCTGCCAGGCAACGAACGCGCGAAAGGCTTTCTCGTCGAAACGCCCGCTCTTTTCGAACGGTGTCACGAGCGCGGTAAGCGAGCCTCTCAGCATGTCGTCCAACTCCTTGGGACTGTTGTCTATGCATGTCGTTGTCCCAAAACCGGTATTCCACTTTCGGGCGACATGCGTCGGTGCTTTGTCGTGCGCGCCTTCTAACCGAAAGCGAAGCCGCGCACCATAGTCTCGACATGGTTGCGCGGCAAGCATTGCCGTGGTGCCAGCAAGCGCAATTCGAACGGCCTTGATAACCTTTTGTTTACGGGCTCTTCACGACCTAAGTTTAGGCTTCGAGACATCTCGGCCTGCTGTTACAATGCCAGGATTAGGAAAGACGTAAGACCATGCCGGCCAATCGGCCTCACCTCTTCGCGCTGCTTGGCGCCATCGCCGTGCTGGTGCCCGGCGTGGCGATCAGCGGCAGCGTCGATGTGCGGGTCACTTCGGCGATCCCCATGCCAAGCCCGCAAGGCAAGACGCAACAGGATTCCTCCCCCAGCGTCGCCATGTTGAAGAACGGGCTGGACGCACTGGCGGCAGGCGATATTTCCGGCGCTCGCGGTGTGCGCGACGCGCTTCCCACGCAATCGCTCGACCAGCACATCCTGGCCTGGGCGATCGCGCTTTACGGCGGCGACAAGGTTCCGAGCGGCGATATCGCCGCGGCCGCGAAAATGCTGCCCAACTGGCCAGGTACCGTCGCCTTGCGCAAGAATAGCGAGCGCGCGCTCTACCGCGAGAACCCCGCTCCCAACATCGTCATTGCGGCGTTCGATGGCAGCCAGCCGCAGACATTCGAAGGCGTGATGGTTCTCGCCCGCGCCTATGTGGCAACGGGCAACGCCAAGGCTGCGCGCTCGGTGCTGTCGCCGTTCTGGCGCACCGCGATCCTGGAGGCCAAGGACGAGACGGCGCTGATCAAGGAATTCGGCGGTCTGATCCCTGCCGCCGATCATCGTTTTCGCATGGAGCGCATGTTCTATGCCGACCGGGTGAATTCCGCCCTGGGTATCGCCGGCCCCGCTGGCGCCCGGCAGCTTGCCGACGCCTGGGCGGCGGCCGACAGAGGCGACAAGAATGCGCTGAAACTGCTGAACGCAGTGCCGGCGGCGCAGCGTTCGGCCGGCTATTTCTTCGCGCAGGCTGAATATTTGCGCAAGCAGGAGGATTTTGCCGGCGCAGCCGCCGTTGTGATGAAGGCGCCGACGGACCGCGAGGCTCTTGTTGACCCGGACGCCTGGTGGGTCGAGCGCCGGGTGCTGTCGCGCGAACTGGTCGACCAAGGCGACATGAAGACGGCTTACCGGATCGTCACCACGCATGCCGCCGAAAGTGCCGCCAATGCCGCGGAAGCCGAATTCCATGCCGGCTGGTACGCGCTACGCGGCCTGAACGATCCCAAGCTTGCCGCAACGCATTTCGCGCGCATCGCCGATCTTGCGCAAGGGCCGATGACACTGTCGCGCGCCTATTACTGGCTCGGCCGCGCGGCGGAAGTGGGCGGGCCCGGCAATGCCAAGGATTATTTCGGGCGTGCGGCTGCGTATGGCACCACTTTTTACGGCCAGCTGGCCGCTGAACGGGTCGGCCGGCAGGCGCTCGACATAGTCTATCCCCAACCAAGCGCTGCCGACCGGCAGAACTTTGCCGGCCGCGAGGCCGTCAGCGCCATCAAACGGCTGCAGGAGGCGGGCTATGACCGCTATGCCGAAACGCTCTATCGCGACCTCGCCGGGCAGCTGACGAGCCCCGGCGAACTGGCGCTGCTCGCCGTCCTCGCGGAGAAGCAGGGCAACCATTTCATGGCCCTGAAGGTCGGCAAGATCGCCGGCGCGCGCGGCATCGATGTCGGCGCCCTGTCGCATCCCCTCGGCGTCATCCCTGATTCGGCCAACATTTCCGGCTCCGGCAAGGCGCTGGCCTATGCGATCGCCCGGCAAGAGAGCGAATTCAACGTCGGCGCCGTATCGAGTGCCGGCGCGCGCGGGCTGCTGCAGCTGATGCCGGGAACCGCCAAACAATTGGCGAAGAAGGCCGGATTGCAGTTCTCGCAGGCACGGCTGACCACCGATGCCGGCTACAATGCGACGCTTGGCTCGGCCTTTCTGGGCGAGCAGCTCGATCGTTTCAACGGTTCCTATGTGCTGACTTTCGCCGGCTACAATGCCGGCCCCAACAGGGCCAGCCAATGGATGGCGAAGTACGGTGATCCGCGCGGCAGGGACATCGATGCGGTAGTGGACTGGATCGAGCGAATTCCCTACACGGAAACAAGAAGTTACGTGCAGCGCGTGATGGAGAACTACGAAGTCTACAAGATGCGTATTTCCGGCAAATACGATATCGTCGGCGACCTCGTGAACGGACGAAGCTGACCGACACCAAGAATAAGAGTTTTGCTGACGATCTTCCCTGATGACCGGTAGCCAGGTCTCCCGTTTGACCGCATCCACCCTCCCCTGTAGCAATCGGAACTAATGTTGCTGCAGGAAAGTGCGTGCCCAGATGCCGAATCTCAAAGGCTTCTCCGACTTCTTCTACGCCGCGTCTGATGGGCTGAGACTTCATGCCCGCGTCTATGGCGAAGCGAATTCCGGACACTGGCCGGTCATCTGCCTGCCTGGCCTGACCCGCAACGCCCGGGATTTTCACGAGCTGGCGCTGCGCCTTTCGGCGGGATCCAATCCGCGCAGGGTGGTCGCCTTCGACTATCGCGGACGCGGGCAGTCAGCCTACGATCCCGACGTCAGTCACTATCATGTCGGCGTCGAGACCGGCGACATTCTTGGCGGGCTGGCGGCACTCGGCATCGAGGCGGCGGCCTTTATCGGCACTTCGCGCGGCGGGCTGATCATTCATGTGCTCGGCGCAGCGCGGCCGGGCGTGCTGAAAGCCATTGTTCTCAACGACATCGGGCCGGTGATCGAGCCCGCCGGTCTCGCCCACATCCAGTCCTACCTAGAACGCGCGCCGAAGCCGAAAACTTTCACGGAGGCCATGGAGGCCCAGCGCAGCGTTCACGGCAAGGATTTCCCCATTCTCACCGACGCCGACTGGACGCGGATGGTGAGGGCGCTCTACCGGGCGACGGATCAAGGCCTGTTGCCGGATTTCGACCCGAAGCTCGTCGACACGGTTGCCGGTCTCGACCTGTCGCAGCCGCTGCCGGCCCTGTGGCCGCAATTCGACGCGTTGGCGGCCATTCCCTTGCTCGCCATACGCGGTGCCAATTCGAGATTGCTCTCCGCGGATGCGCTGCAACAGATGCAAGAGCGCCATCCGGCGATGGAAACGATTACGGTCGAGGGCCAGGGGCACGCCCCTTTCCTTGAAACCGGCAGCCTGCCCGACACTATAGCTGCGTTTCTCGGTCGCGCGGAAAGACGGGGGGCCTGATGCAAAAAGCCCGGGATCAATCCTGGTCCCAGGCTTTCTGTCCATTCGGCCGGTTTTACCGGGATTTCGAACTTCTTTGTGCCGCCTTGGGTGTAGATTTCTCTTCCCCCGGCTCGTTCTTCTTGTTCTGCTTAGGTGCCTTGTCAGGTGTCTTGGCGGGAGCTGCCGGGACGACCAAATCGCTATCGGCACCGCTGCTCCGAGGCGTTTCGAGCACGGTGACGCAACCATCGAGATCATTGGTGGCCAGGTGCGCGTAGCGCATGGTCATCGACAGCGTCTGGTGGCCGAGCCACATCTGGACGCGCCTGATGTCTATGCCGCCCTGGACAAGACGCGAGGCGCAAGTGTGGCGCAAGATATGCGGCACGACCTGGTCGTCAGCACCAAGGCCCACTTCGGCTTTCGCCTCGTTCCAGATTGCACGGTACTGGGCCTGGCTCAATTTGGTGAACGGGCCTTTGGGCCGGCGCCCCTCGGTCGGGGGCAGCTTGATGACTTCCTTGACCCGCTCGGTCATCGGAATGGTGCGGCTACGGCCGGACTTGGTGATCCAGAAACTGACCCGATGTTCCTGGATGTCGTTCCAGATCAGCCCGAGCGCCTCGCCAAGACGGCATCCGCTGTCGACCAGGAAAACGGAAAGCCGGTAAGCGTCTTCGCTGCGGCTCCTGGTGGCAGCAAACAGCCTCGCCTCTTCGTCTCTTTCAAGGAAGCGAATCCGTCCCGCCCGCTCCTTCTGGCGGCGGAACTCGGGCAGGCTGTGGATGTCTCCCATCTTGTAGGCCTTGCGCAGCAGTTTGCTAAGGGCAGCCATCTTTCGATTGATGGTTGCGTTGCTGTTGCCGCGCTGGCGCAAGGTGCCGATAAGGTTATCTAGGGTACTCTGGTCAAAGGCGCTGAAACGCTCCCCAAGGAGGAGCTCATCTATTTCGCCGATGAAAGAGCTGACATTATATTTATGCCGCCCATCATCCCACAATATGTCTCGATACGCCGAAAAAAGCTCTCCGACCCGATACGACTTTACTTCTCTGATCTCGTTGTAGGTGTATTTGATCTTCGAAGAAGAGAACGCCGTAAAATAGTCAGAGGGCACACCCTCTTGAATCGCTTCGTTGGTCATTATTGTCCACACCCCCGAGTGGATAGATCAGCCCTATCCGCTTGGAAGCGTCCTTTCAAGAGATTAAATCACGCGGTCGTGATCTCATCCGCCCATCTGCGGATCCCACGAAATCGTCCCGCGGATTAGTTCAGCTATCGATTCCCCCTGTTCCTTGCGTTTGCGTTGACCCAGTCACGAAACAAAAACAGCCCGGGCGTTTGTGCGCCCGGGCTGGATTTCACCTGTAAGGAACCAGCCCTTAGAAGGAGCGCTGGAAGCGGAGGATGCCGCCGACGCTGTTCTTCTTGGTGGCGCCGGTCCAGTTGGAGTTGTCCGGCTGACCGAACCTGCCGTCATGGAGGTAGTCAACTTCGCCAGTGACCTTCAGGCCGGGAACAACCTCATAGGCAACGTTAGCCGCAACGCCGTAGTTCTTAAACTGATCACCCGACACCTGGAGGTTGAGCGCAGTCTTCTCGTTGACCTTGTAGGTGCCGCCAGCCCAGAACGCCCAGTGGCCGCCCCACTGCTTGTAGAAGCCGCGATCATAACCCGAGTCGGTCAGGTGGCTGTCGGTACCGTAGCCGCCGATGACAAACAGCGACAGTGCGCTGGACACGTTTACGTCCAAGCGAACCTTGCCGGCGAACTCGTCGTAGTTGCTGTCGTAAGAAGCGACGCCGCTGATGCCACCCCAGCCCTGCGTCCACTTCACGCCGCCGACGACATGCGGAACGTAACTGTCGATCGTGCCGACAGCTTCCAAGCCTGAGCCGTCACCAGCACCTTCTTCGAGAGAGACCACGGCCGAGAAGCCGTTGCCTGCGTCGAAGTAATACTGGACGACATTGGTGTCGAAGTCGCCATAGGGAACGAGCGTGTCGTTGATGACGTCGCCGGC
>NZ_VFVC01000048.1:0-45645 GCF_006441575.1 Mesorhizobium sp. B2-4-12 | reverse complement strand
TGGCCGTTCTCCACCCCCGTGGCAGTGCCGCTGATGGTCAGGTTGGAGGCGGATTCCGCCAGGTTGAGACGATTGTCACCCGCGATCGTGTTGATCGCGATCACCGGCGGCGTCTCGTCCACCGTCAGCGTCTTGCTCGCCTGCGTCGCCGGGTTGCCGGCGAGATCCTGCACGTTCGCCGTCACGGAGTAACTGCCGTCGGCCAGCTGCCCATGCGCCAGGTCCGCAGCCGGTGCGGTGACCGACCAGACGTTATTGCTCACCGTGCCGGTGTAGGTATGCCCGTTCAGCACCACGCTGACGGTCTGGCCGTTCTCCACCCCCGTGGCGGTGCCGCTGATGGTCATATTGGAGGCGGATTCCGCCAGGTTGAGACGATTGTCGCCCGCGATCGTGTTGATTGTGATCGCCGGCGGCGTCTCGTCCACCGTCAGCGAATGTGAATCGGACGCCGCAGTGCTAGATCCAACCTTAACCGTCGCACCAAGAGTGTAGCTGCCGTCGGGCAGCAGGTTATGCGCGAGATCGGCGGCTGGAATGACAGCAGACCATGTACCGTTCGAGGCAACCGTGGCCGTATAGTTATGACCATTTAGGCTGACGATGAGATGTGCGCTGGACGTAAAGTTCGCGACCGTACCGGTAATGGTGACACCGGCAACTGCATCGGCGGAATTGAGCAGCCAAGGGTTTGACTGGCTAGGCTCGATCGGATTGATTTTGACCGTGAACGCAGCTGGGGGATCGACTCCGAGAAAATCGCTTGGCGTGAGCGTCGAGGCCCCAGTGACATTTACTTTCAGATCGGCGATGCCATCCCCGTTGGTATCTGTGTAAACGAACGATCCACCACTACCGTCTGTGGTATACCAGACGGCAAAAGCGCCAGCGGCCCCGAGGTTGGTCGTGTTGGCGGATTGCTGGCCCTTCCAGAAGAATTCCCCCAGCCCCGCACTGGAGGCGGTCTGCCCGCCCTGCGAGCCGACGATCATATTGTCGTTGAGGAGCTTCCTGAAATCGAGTTTGTCGACGCCTGCTTTGAAATTGTTGATCACATCCCACTGCGACCCGGTGCCATTGAAGGAATCAGTCGCGCTGGCGTAACTGAAGACGTTGGCGATCTGACCGTTGAGTGTCGCTTGAAAGACGTTCTTGCCAATACTGCTGTTGATGTCGAGAGAAGCGAGCAGAGAGGTGCTCGACAGGCCCGAGCCAGCCAGGCTTGGGTTGCTGGAAAAAGCGCTCAGAAAAGCGGATGCGCTGTTAGCGCTGAAGGTGACAGCAGGGGAGCCGGCAAGCAGGTTTCCATAGTGGTCGCTCTGTGCGAACGAAAAGTTGTCGAGCGATGTCGCCCACAGTGTGTAGTATTGGCCGGTGCCCGCAGCTTGAAACGTAAGCGTCAGATTGTCTGTCCAGAACGCGTTATCGATCGTCTGAAGTTGCGTCGCATTCGTAGTGGCGAACAGGGCGTATGCGATATCTTGCAGTGCGATAATCTGGCTTCCGCCGATGTTATCACTTGTAAGGGTGTCGAGCACATTAAGGTTGTCGACCGTCGCGCCATTGCTTGTTGTCGAGGCCATGACTTGCTTCCTTTTCAGCGGCGGCAGGACCCTGATGCCTGTCGACTGCCCATTGAGTTCACTCGATCGCCAGCGACCGACCTTCTGGCCGCGTGCGACATGGAATTAATGAAAGCGCGGCCATTGGCGCCGGTGCCGGCCTCGCAGTTCCACAGCCGGAGTTCGCCGCCTTCGCCGACTGCGGCTGTCTCGCGCGCCTCATCGGCGCGCCAGACAGGCGACCATGCATCGGATAAGAAGCCGATGCGCCAAGCGCAGCCAGGCGAACGGCTGAGACATTGTCGCGCCCCTTTATTGCCGCGGTCATCTGGGGCGCGGCCGGCCACTTCGCGCTGGGCACGATCACGCCCATCTCGGGCCGCAATTTTTTCAACGACGTTGGAAGATCAGGAACGACGGGGGCGATGAACAGCAGTTCTTCGGGGTCGCGCACGCATTGTGAAGTCGCCTGCGCGGGGGCGCGACCATTCAAACGGACAAAGCCTGCGGCATTCCTGCACTGGCCTCGCGGTGGCGACTCTCTCCGACCTACTCGCACTTACCCCTGCCCTTCGCCGACACCTCGGCGACCACTCGGTAAGAAAGTTCGGAAAGCGAAAGACAAATGCAGGACACCCCGGAATTACCAACATAGGTAAACCCTTGGCACGCCAAGCCGGTCGCACCTTAGGTACATCCTGACAATTCGTCTTACGAACCCCAAACCCCCAACTACTCGCGCGACCGCCCCTGTTTCAGTCGCACGTCTCTTTACATGTCATATTACTAAAGTCGAAAATTAGGATTTTGTAAAGCATGCGGATTGCACCCACTTTGTTTTTGGTTAAGGGGGAAGGGAACCGCAAACGACCGGCAGGTCGCAAGTACTGCTAGTCGGCGAACATCTGTGCCTGGCGCTCCCGGCGTCCGGCAAGGTCGATCAGGGACTGGCGTCGCGATCGGAACTCCTCCATCCGCGGCCCGATGTAGTCAAGGACTGCCAATGGCTTCGGCACGAAACGTAAAATTCTCCGGTTGTCCTTGTTCGTGGCAGGTGCGTGGGTTGGCGTGCTTGCACATGCAGGTCTCATCCAGAGGCGAACTCAGCGAGTTCGTCGGCCGCCTCACTGATACCGTGTGCGGCCGCGCGCTCGAGCCAAAGGCGAGCGGCAACCGCGTCGCGCTCTCCGGCGAGACCTTTGAGGAGATAACGGCCGAGCATGAGTTGGGCTTGGCCATGTCCACGTCCGGCAGCGGCGGCGTACCATTTCTGCGCTGTCATCTGGTCGACCGGCAAGCCCAGGCCAGCGCTATGCAGCGCTCCAAGCGCAAACATCGCCCCGGCATGACCCTCGTCGGCGGCCTGCTCGAAAAGCTGCATTGCAACTTTAGGCTCACGCCGGCCCCCGCGTCCGTTGAGCAGCATCTCGGCAAGTGCCACTTGCGCGTCGAGCATACCGGCATTGGCTGCGCGGGCAAACCAGACGCGGGCCTGCGATGGATCGGCCGCAACGCCGCGCCCATCCTGGAGGAGGCGGGCATACATGTATTGCCCGTCGGGAACACCTTCGGCCGCGCGCCTTAGCCATTGCGCCGCTTGCCCCTCGTCCTGGCGAACACCGAGTCCGTTGGCGAAGCAGAGCCCAAGATTGAATGCGGCGATCAGATCGCCCGATGAAGCGGCCGCTTCGAACCATCCGGCAACGCTAGCACTGTCATCCGGCTCTCCGGCTCCTGCGAGGACAAGATTGGCAAGATCGATCTGTGCCTCCTGATTGCCGCCATTTGCCGCAGCGCGCAGCCAGCGTGCTCCCTCTTCGACGTCCTGGGCTACGCCGTTTCCCGTCAAATAGAGCGAGGCCAAAGCGCGGGCGGCGGCCTGGTGGCCCGCCTCGGCCGCTCGCCGATACCAGTTTGCGGCTTCTGCAAAATCCGGCCGCTGCGTTTTCGCATAGTGATTGCCCAGGAGATGGGCTGCCTCGATATTGCCGGCCAAGGCGGCACGTCGCATCCACGCCTCTCCGGCAGCGACATCCTGGTCGACGAGTGCACCGTCAATCAGCGCCAATCCCAGCCGGAACTGGGCGGAGGGCAGGCCGTTCTCTGCAGCAGCCTGATAGAGTTGAGCGGCTGCAGCCATGTCTCGTGTCACGCCGAGCCCGTGCTCGGTAAGAACCGCAAGAAGATAGGTTGCGGTCGGCAGCCCAGCGTCGGCTGCGCGCCTTACCTCTTCGGCTATCCTGACCCGGTTTTCGCGTTTGCCGCGGCGCGCCAGCGACAGGGCGAAGCCAAGGCACCCTTCGGCGCAACCCGCAGAAGCCGACTTCTCGTACCAGCGGTGCGCCGCATCGGCATCGCGCATCGATTTGGGGCCGCTGGTAAGGATAAATCCAAGGATCGCCTGTGCCGTAGACGAGCCTGCCTCGGCCCCCTTGGAGGCAAAGTCGAAAGCGGCCGCGAAGTTTGGTTTGCTTGGGCAATCTGGTTTGAACAATTGCTCGGATCCGGCGCTCTGGCCGTCAGCGTCCTCGGCCACCAGTCCGGTCAGATAAAGAGCGGCGAGGAGCGCTTGCGCATCGGCGTTCCCGTGGCTGGCTGCCCGCAGTAGCCACCGGGCGCCTTCTGTACGGCTCGGAGGGACACCCGAGCCTTCGAGATAGCAACGCGCGACCCGGTACTCGGCGTCGACGATCCCCGCCCGCGAGCTCGGTGTCGGCGGTCTTGGCTTCCTCGACGGTGATGACGCCGTCATTGCCGACCTAGTCCATCGCCTTGGCGATCATCTCGCCGACAGAGGCGTCGCCATTGGCCGCGATAGTGCGGACCTGGGCGATCTCGGCTGACGACTTGACCTTCTTGGCTCGCGCCTTGATCTCCTTGACGACGGCAGCAACGGCAACATCGATGCCGCGCTTGAGGTCCATCGGGTTCATCCCGGCGGCAACGAATTTGGCGTCTTCGCGCAGGATCGATGAAGCCAGCACCGTGGCGGTGGTGGTGCCGTCGCCGGCGAGGTCGTTGGTCTTCGAGGCCACTTCGCGCACCATCTGCGCGCCCATGTTCTCGAACTTGTCGACAAGCTCGATCTCCTTGGCGACGGTGACGCCTTCCTTGGTGATGCGCGGCGCGCCATAGGCTTTGGCGATGATGACGTTGCGGCCTTTGGGGCCGAGTGTGACCTTCACCGCGTTGTTGAGGATCTCGACGCCGCTCAGCATGCGATCCCGTGCATCGGTGGAGAATTTGATTTCCTTGGCAGACATTTTCTTATCCAGTTCGGGTTTTGGGAACAGCGAGATCAGGCGGCCTTCTTGACCGCTCCGGCTTTGTCGGTGCTGGCCATCTCGGTCTTGTCGATGATGCCCATGATGTCGGCTTCCTTCATGATCAGGAGGTCTTCGCCGTCGATCTTGACTTCCGTGCCCGACCATTTGCCAAACAGGATGAAGTCGCCCGCCTTGACGTCGAGCGCGATCAGCGCGCCATTTTTGTCGCGCGCACCTGGGCCGACAGCGATGACTTCGCCTTCCTGCGGCTTTTCC
This sequence comes from Mesorhizobium sp. B2-4-12, assembly GCF_006441575.1. NCBI lineage: Bacteria > Pseudomonadati > Pseudomonadota > Alphaproteobacteria > Hyphomicrobiales > Phyllobacteriaceae > Mesorhizobium > Mesorhizobium sp. B2-4-12. The sequence goes on along the minus strand of NZ_VFVC01000048.1, from coordinate 40,541 downwards.
TTGGCATTGTCGGGAATGATGATGCCGCCTTTGGATTTGGTGTCGCTTTCGGCGCGCCGGATGATGACGCGGTCGTGGAGTAGCCGGAATTTCATGGGGGGCTCTTTCTGGGGCCGTCATTGATGGCGACCGCACCCGTCCTATAGGCGCTTTGGCACTCGATAGATAGGAATGCAAAAAATTGTTCACGGACCGCGTTCAATAATCCGCAGCTATGACGAGGCGGGCAAGCGCATCCGCTTCGTCGGCCATGATGGCATGTCCCAGATTTCAGTCTCGGTTGCCGCCTACGCGATGTACAAAGATCAAGCTAGGAATCGCGGCAGACGAAGCCGGCTACCTCGGCGCCTTCGATACGCCAAGCGATGCCATCCATGACGTGGCGGAAGCGTTAAAAATCCATTGCGGCGTCGGTTCGCTGGCCCTCATGCCTCCGTTGGAGCTCGCGGATCTGTGACCTGATGCCGGTCAAGCCGTTCTCGGTCTATCGCAAGCTCCCGATGAGGCTCGACCTCACAGCAGCGAGCTTGGGCTAATGAGCGGCCTGATTTCCACTGCCGGACTGTGGGGAGCGGACAAGGTGGTCTCCCTGACTGGATATGCGCCCCATCAGCATGTCCCAAGTCCCATCGAGCCTCACTTCGCTGCTCCAGCGCGGTACCCAGTCTGAAGTTCGGGCCGGTCGCACTCGCAGCGGCTGTTGCGAGGGCCGCCACGACCCGGGACGTGACAGTCGCAAGTCGCAACTTGTAGGAGGGGTCGATCCCAGTGAATGGGACCGTCTGTCGGAGGTCGTGCAGCCAAAGTTGCTGCTGCTGGGTAGGGAGCAAAAGAACCTAGAAGGCTCCCCCCTCGGCACGATAGAGCCTCTGGTCCTCCGTGCCAGGGAAGCCGCCCTGAAGGGCGTTCTGGCGCGATTGTTGGGGCGTATCGGGGCTAGGGTGCCTTTCCGTTTCGGTCCAACAGATGAACCAATGGATCGACACTTTTGGGGGAGATTCAGAAGGTCCACACTCAAGCGTCGATCTCGTAGCTTTTAGTGCTGCGGTAGAGAGGCGCCTCACCGCAATATCACGTGGACAGCTTACGCTCACACCTGAAGACGCCGTCGACGGTGTGCGAAGCCACTATTGGCAGCCGGTGCAAAACACACCTGAAGCCGATAATTTGCTTCGTTTGGCTGCCCTCGCGCGGGTGGAAATCGAACCCACCGAAGAACTTCTTCCCCGGAGAGACGCAGGATTGGCACGCTCGATGGCCAGCGGGCTTGTCATCGCCGACGCCGGTGGAGGGGAGTTGTAACAGATGGCGGGAAAGCAGAGCGGCTCGCCGCCTCGCAAACCAGCATCCCCGTAGCCTTTCGTCTCGCCGGGGTGGGGCCCAGCGACACCGAACGCTCGGCGGCTTTGAACATCGCGATGGCCTCAGTTCCGGACGGAAGTTGGATCAATACCTGTGCAAACCTCGACGAATTGTCCGCGGTCATTACATCCTTGCTAAGACGACACCGGAGCCAGTGGACAGCGCTAGACAGGGCTCTTTCAAGTGACCCTGGGCTCTGGCGCCTAGCTGCAGCGACGAGACACGTCAGCAACTGGATTCGAGCGCTCACCGTGCTCCACGAGCGAAATTTTTCGTTATCGCTTGAGGCAATACGCAAGTCGACTGTTCAACAAATTAGGGCCGGCAAGGTTTCTACTTTTTTCTATGCGGCTGCGGCACATCAGACTGCTGCATTTCTGCGCAAACATCCGGCAGGAGAACAGTTGCTTTCATCAATTGACGTCCAGGAGTGGACGGAGGCTCAGCTTTCGTACGCCCGCGCGGTGTTGGTTCCAGAAACTGTGACGGCCGCTGCCTGGTTTGCAGAAAAAGGACGAGAGGATATTGCAAGACCTCTGTGCGACAGACAAATCACAGATGCCGATCCACTCCGATGGTTGTCTGCAGGGATATCTCACCTATCGCACCTAGTGCGACTTAGCAGTCGAGACGGAGAGGCTATCCGCTATTTACTCAAGGTGCTCGAAGCCTGTGGGTGGCTGCAAGAAGCGGTTGCCAACGCAAATACAGGTGATTTGTCAGGGGCGCTGTTCTCTCTGTCTAACCATCTGCCAGATGGGTGCCTGCCGGCCTCGTTATTGGCGCACCTCAAAACCAGGGTCACGTCTGAGCTTCGTGAGAATTTAATGGCGGATGGTGAAGCGGGACTTAGACCTTTGTCACTCTTAGGTAGCGCCACACTGTTCTTGCCACAGTATGCAATCCTGGCTGATCTTGAATTACCCTCGGACGAACGAATTGCCGCCATGATAAAGGCGCGAGTGCGAAAGGTTGAGGTGGGTCAAGTCGGAACCCACGAGATTCAACTGTGGCTGGGAATAATGAAGCTTAGTGAGAGGACAACCGTGCGCTTAGACAACGAGCAAACGACACGCATGATCCGATTGCTCGAAATCACTCCGACACCTTCTCCGCAGGGCGCAGAAACAACGAAGGCCTTGCTGTCATGGTTGCGCACGCACAACAGTGAAGGCCGCGTCGATAGTATCGCACGTTCGTGACTGCTGCCCCTACGATTGCCTAGACGGCAGGCTCCAGTCGCTGGCCGATGAGGTGACTTGCCGCTTCGACCGGGACCAACTCGGCGCGCCCTCTTGGGTAACTAAAAGCAGGATCTTCAAGCCATGCCAAACCGGAAAAGGGGCCATCATGTTGAACGCTGGGAAGTAGCACTGGTCAAGGCAATGCTCGCGACCAAGAATAATAACGACCAGGACATCCTTGCCTATTTCACCCGGCCGACGCGCTCGATCAATCATCGGCAGATTTCGGAAATCGGTCGGAAGCAAAGCACAAGGCGATCAAGCCAGCCAATTCGGAGCAACTTGCCGAATTCCTAAACTGTTGGCCGGATGTGGACGGTGAGACGGGCCTCAGCCTAAGGGGCGACGAGCTGCTCGTGAAGGCCCGCGAGGCAATGATCGCCGCAGTCCATAACTTCAACTCAGCGGGCCTCCATTTCCGCGCAGAGATCTTCATCACCACAGCCATGGTCGCATGGACCTACCTCTGCCATGCTTGGTTCAAACGCGAAGGGATCGACTATCGCTACAAAATCAACGGCGCACCCAAGGTATTGGCAAGCGGCGCGGAAGCCTATTGGGAACTCGGCAAATGCAACGACCAGCTGCCCGTCGCCAAGGCGGTACGGCAGAATCTCGAGCTATTGCTAGAGATACGGCATGAGATTGAGCATCGTTCGACTGTGCATCACTTGCCGCCAGTCGGTCGCCCATGACACAGTCCGGCCAAATGATCTGGACGCGTTGTGGCGATCAAGCTGAGGAGTAATACGGTTGGCCAGCCTCGATCGCTCGCTGATTGCCGGGCTCTCCATTTTCGAGGGCATGGCCGCCGCCGATCTCGACCGCATGGTCGGGCAGGCAAGATCCGCGCGGATTGCCAAGGATCACCTGATTTTCGAACAGGAGCAGGACGCCCATTCCTTTTTCCTGCTGCTCGACGGGCATGTGCGCGTGGTGAGATCGACGCCGGAGGGTCAAGACGTGACTGTCCGCTATTAAGTCCAGGCGAATTGCTGGGCATCGCCCATGCGCTGGGCCGCGCCACCTATCCGGCAAATGCGATTGCCGCCGTCGATTGCGTGATTCTGGCCTGGCCAAGCCAGCTCTGGCCGACATTCGCGGCCAACTTCCCCAGTTTCACTGCCAACACCTACAAGAGCGTAGGGACAAGGCTGCAGGACGCACACACGCGCGTAGTCGAGATGCCCACCGAACAGGTGGAACAGCGCATAGCGCATGCGTTGCTCAAGCTGGTCAAGCAGTCAGGCAGAAAGACGGAGGAGGGGATCTTGATCGACTTCCCGATCTCACGCCAGGACATAGCCGAGATGACTGGAACGACGCTGCATACGGTGAGCCGGCTGCTCTCGGCCTGGGAAGACCAGGGACTGGTCAAAAGCGGGCGTCAGAAGGTGACGGTGGTCGAACCGCACCGGCTCCTCTTGGTCGCGGAAGGCCGCGTGGAAAAGGGCTAGTCCGGGTCGCCGCCATCTATCGCCGCGAGCAGATCGCAGCGTAGTTCTTCTTCATTCAGGTCGTGCTCCCGAGCTGCATCGGAAACGGTGTGAAACGAGCAATAGGGCAGCCGACACAAAGCATGCCGTGCTGCAACACGATGCGGATCGCCGCCGGCGCCTTCCGCATGAATTCGTCCATCATCGCATCGTCGCCGAATTTGTGTTTCATGCCGCTCGCCCGCGTTTGAAAGCGAACATCTTGCACCTTCCTTCCGGGCTGCTCGTTGCGCTCAAACAAACAGGGAGCAGCCTCCTTGGCTGGGGGGAGGCACATGTCGCCTCAGGGGCCGGCGCTCCGGAAAAACCCGCAGGCCGGCAGATCAGCTGGCTCCTGGCTCAACATTACAAACCATCGACCGCGTCAGGAACCGCTTCTCCCGCCCGTTCTCAAGCGAGAACATTCCGCCGCGACCGGGCACGACGTCGATGATGAGATCGGTGTGTTTCCATGCCGACGTTCCAGCATCGGGGCGTTTAGCCGAGGTGATGTCCAGAGCATCCCAAGAATGGCAATCATCGGCAGGTGCTAGAACAGTCAACCAACGCCGCTGAAGGTTGCCCCTGAGCAGAACCAAGGCGGCAAAGCGCCCGCAAACTGTTCGCCTTCCCCAGGCTGAGGCTCAGTACAGGGGAGGGAACGCGCTGTGTCGAGTCGCCGCAATCGGCATTCCCGACGGTCTCCAACTCGGTCTGAACAGCAAGTCCGCAATGCTCGGTCTGCACTCGAATCCTTCCCGTTCGCGGCGATGGTGGTGGTCGTCCGATAGGCTTAATTGCACTGTAGCTAATATAAGATATACCAATCCTTGCGGGAGGCCCCCCGACCGCGATGGCCGGTGTGGCCCGCATCCCAACACTCCAGACCGCACCGGCCATTCCAGGTCATGTCCAATCAGGGGATGTAGCTCGCGCTAGCAAAGCTGCCCGCATGTGGATTTGACAACGCCGCGATGAGCGAACGGCGCACCGGCGGCATCGGCGCTGCGCCATAGGTTTGGTTGCGGACACCAACATTTGCCCTAGGGCTTTGCTGGCCAGCAGCTAAAGGGAGATGGAAATCACCAAGCCGGCGCCGCGGAAGCACTGCCCGTAGATGGGCGGTCGAACACGCAAGGCTTCGAGCCGGCCCCGGCGCAATGCGCCGGGAAGGGTCAGCCTGCGCCAATGGCCGTGCGGAGCCAAACCGCGCAACCACTTGCCCTTTTGCCCGCCTTGCCGCGGGACGGCAATGCGCACCTCGCTGAGGACGCATCTGGATGCCAAGTTGCTCCTACAGCCAGATGTCAACTGTCGATATAGCTGCATTCGAAACCCGCATATTCCGTCATGCCTCGTAGATCGAGCACGCGAACACGGCCTTGCCGGAATTCGAGAAATTTACGCTCGCGCAGTTCGCGCAGCATCCTGTTGACATGAATCGGAGTGAGGCCGAGGGCGTCCGCGAGATCGTACTGGGTCAAAGGGCATTCATAGCTATCGCGGGTGACGGAGCCTATGTGTTCCAGGCGCGCCCTCAATTCGAGAAACAGATGTGCGGTCCGCGCCAAGGCACTGCGACGTCCAACATTGGTGAGATGTTCTGCGATGACGGCACCCTTGTGCCCAAGAGCCTCGACGATCAGAGAGAAAAGATGGGGGGATTTCATGGCTGCGAGCGTAAATGTCTTGGTCGAGGCTACCAAGACGTTCAGTTCGGTTTGAGCAACAAACGTTTCAAGCGCGCCACCCCCGCTCAACCGGGACAGGACGAGATCGCCTTTCAAGGCAAAATCCAGGATCTGTCGCTGCCCCCCTGCAAGTTCGTGCGACAGACAACCCCAGCCCGACTCGACTATGAATACGCGATCGTTGTCCTCACCCTGGCTGAAAATGACTGTCTCGGGTGGATAACGCTTCGATGTGAACCCCAGCGTCTTCATGAGCGCCGAATCTTCGTCGGCAAGCCTGATATACGATGACCGCTTTTCATTCCCGCCCAAAGACTGTGAAGCGTACAACATCTATAAGCCCGCCCGATGTCTTCCTTTCTATCCCCAACGGATCGAATGTACATTAAATTTGGCGTGATGGGTACCCGTGCGACGTCGCAGCTACCAGCATGCGAAAGCAAGTTGTGCGTCGCAACCCCGCAGCTAGCTTTTATTTCTTGTGAAAGTTTCTTGCATGGAATCGACTATTTCGGCGGCGATGAAGCTGCTGCGATTGTCCACTTGGCCGGCGGCATTCCGCAAGGTCTTTGATGCGTCCTTGAGCAACCCTCTTATCTGTCTTGCCGACAACAATTCCGATGCCTCAAGTTCAAGCAGCACCGATTCACTTACGTGCAACGCGGCAAGGGCAACAGCTCGAGGCCTGGTGGCCAGCAATTTCAAGAGATCACTGCTGGGCCTAGTACGCGATTTCTTTTTTGCCATAGTATGCTTCTCAACTGTCCGGACAAGAAGGGTGTTTGGACTCACATCACCTCGCCTTGAGCGATTTAATCGCGATCCGCGGCGGCAACGAGATTGGAAAAGCTCAATCTGTGCGTCCCTTTAGACATATTGTAAGCATGCTATCCCGGTTTGGAGCGACGACACAGAGGCAGGCGTACCGAATTAGCCGTAGCTTGCCCTTCCACCTTGGGACACCACGATACCGCCGTCGCCGCTGAGACGTCGCATCGGAGAACGGCGACAAGTCTTTTATCAGAGAAACCATGGTCACTTACCCAGCTAACGGGGTCGCCGCTTGCCGTCAGCGGCGGGTCTCGCCACCTTTGATCGGACGGGCGCGTACATCGCTGGCCTGCCACGCCGTCGAATTTTCTTCCGTACCCAGCCGGATGAATAGTGTGGGGCAGACCGTGAGGCTTAGCCCAGAGCCCGCGCGGCGAAGCTCTTGCCCAGGCCCAAAGCCGGCATCGGGAAAGATTCGATCTGCCCTTCGGTCTTGTCCAAATACTGCATCAAGGCCGTCACCAAGTGGTAGAAAATGCTGGCGGGAACCTCCGTTGCCTGTGATCTTCCGCGCTCGTCAATTCTGTCGATCCACAAGCCAAGGGGGGCGGGATCGATATGCCATCGAAAGAGGCGGGCGACACGGGCCTCTATCTCTGGTTTCAAATCAGGCCCGCCTATGCCGTCCAAGGCTATGGCTGCCTTGATAGCCTCGCATTGCGGCCAACTGCGGGAGAGCCGGTCGATGGGCATTCCCTGCCGCGACACAGCCGCGTAAGCCAGACCCGTAGCCCGATTCAATCCGCTGGCGATCGCGGACGAATAGAGCTTCCGTGCATAACTGGCCAAGTCCTTTTGTCCGCTTTTTTGAGCGAAATCGATGAGAAGCGAAGCCCATTCGAAATGGTGGCCGGGTTCGGTCGACAGGCCTTTTTCTCCAGGCAAAGGTAGCCAGTCGACGTCGAAATTTTCCCCTACCGTCCAGCTCTCCTGGTCGAAGAAATGGCATCTGAAGAGATCGACCACGCGAGCCGCCCGGCGCAGATAGGTGCGGTCGCCAGTAACGCCATGCCACGCAAGGAAAGCCTCCAGCATGTGCATGTGCGGGTTCGAAAACCGCATCCCGTTGGAGCCGGAGGTATCCAGGAAGCCGTTCAGACGGTCGTCTTCGAGATGCGCGTCGATGAAATGAAATGTCTCTTGCGCCAGTCGCAAGGCCTCGCGATGGCCGCATCGATGAGCATGGCAAAGTGCCAGGAGTACGCAGGAATGATCGTATGCGTCCTCCGCAGGGTCAGCCACGCTGCCATTGACATTAAGGGTGCGCACCCAGCCGCCACGGGTGGTACGGCCATGTTTGGCAATGAAGTCGATGCCGTGGTCGATCAGCTTGTCGGCTGGTCCCGCCCAGCCGCGTTCCTTGGCCACCGCGAAGGCGTAGATCTGGCGAGCCATGGTGCGCATGCGCTTGGGCTTCCCCAGCGGCCTTGTGTCGAAACCGAGCGCCTCGTGAAAGCCGCCGTTCACATCATCGACCCCTACGGTGGACCAAAGCGGCAGGGTTTCGTTGAAGAGCCAATGTTCGACGCGCTTGCGCCAGGAGCCGTTGATGATGACCCGGTCTCCCGAGGGCGTGTACTTCGTCTCAAGCCGTCCGCTCTTTTCCAACTGCTCGACGACCTTCTTCACGTTCTGACTGTGGCTGACAGGGGCGACGAACACCGCGTCCGGTGTCGCTACTACCGCCACCCCCTTCATGCCGATGACGGTCAGCAGCCTGCCTTGACTTCTAAGGTAGGAGCTGTCGCAGTCCATGGCGACGATGTCGCCCATAACGACATTGCCATTGCCGTCTGTCGGGCTCGCTTCGAGCAGCGATTGCCACGACCCAAGGTCGTTCCAGCGGAAGGAAGCTGTAACCATTGCAATATCGCGTGCATGCTCCATGACGGCATAGTCGATCGAGGTGGAGGGGACGGCCGAGTAGAAGCCCTGGGGGAGACAGATACCCGAGAGGTCCGTGCGTGCAGTCTTGTGGGCCCGTTCTGCAGTTTCCCAGATGTCCGGCTGGAACTCGAGAAATGCCCGACGCATGGTGTCGGCACGAAACAGGAAAATGCCGGCATTCCAGTAGAATCGCCCTGACGATACGTATTTGCGCGCTGTCTCGGCGTTGGGCTTTTCGACGAAGCGCGAAACTGCAGCCACGCGGTCATCAGTTCCTGCAACTTCGATGTAGCCGTATCCAGTTTCCGCATGCGTTGGCTTGATGCCGAACACGATGATGCTCCCTGACTCGGCGGCAGGAACGCCCGACTCGACGGTCTCCCAGAATTGCGCGTCGGTCGATATTTCATGATCGGAGGGAACCACGAGCACAAGTGCATCGCTGCCATGTTCCGAGATTGTCTGCAGGGTGGCTATGGCCACGGCTGCGGCGGTATTGCGACCGACAGGCTCGAAGATCGGTTTACCGCCGTTCAGGCCGAGCGAAGCAATGTCAGAGATAACGCGATCGGCATGTCGTTCGGAAGCGATCAGGTAGATTGGGGTCTGATTGTCGGGCCGCGCCTTGAGCCGCCGGACAGTCTTTGCGAGCATTGAACCGTCGCCCGAAAGGTCGTGGAATTGCTTTGGATTGTCTTCGCGCGAAAGTGGCCACAGGCGCGAGCCCACGCCCCCGCTCATGACAAAACACACCAGCTCGGATGCCATACTCGAGTCCCTTCTCAAGAAATCTCTAACTACTGGCTCCGACCTATGGATCTTGGCGCAACTGCAGGTCGAGAGCATCGGCCATGTCGTGGCGCCCTTTGGACGGAGCAGCGCACCAGAGCCGGATTATAGGCTTCTCCGTCGAGGCTGTCACTGTGGCCCCGGCGAGGAGCTGGCAGCAGCGGCGTGAGGCAGGCAGACTGCGAAAAGCCATGCCGACGTCCTGGACGAAGGCCGCCAAGGAACAGCCCGGCGATTGGGCGCCATCTCGGCGGCGATCAAATGGCTGCCCAAGTCACGTCCACTACCATCCAGCGCGGCGGCGGGCCCGACACCGCCTCGTGATGTAATTGAGTTTGTAAAGGACACCTTCCGCTCCGAAATCGCTCACGAGGGAGGGTATTAGCATGCTGTGGGGCGCCGGCCTCGTCAGGAATTCGGGCAGTCCTGACACCCAGATACGCTCCCCTCATCCAATAGGAGATGCCAATCGGCCGCCGAAAGGATGTCTCGTAGAGGCGAGAGTGTTTTGTATTCTGGCACATGCGTTCCATTCGGGCGCTCACGTTAAGGATTGGGCCGCAAAATGCCGTTTCCCGCATTGAGGTCCCCGTCGCGCGAACATGTCGATGAAAGGCGCCTTGGCCGGCTGGTTCGCCTTCTTCAGGCCACGCAAGTCGAAATCGAGAAGGAGGCGACGCAACTTTATCCGTCGGAAAACGCGATGGCGGACTGCGCCGCGTTTTCTGTGCAGGCGCTCGAGAACGGCGAGACCCTCGAAGTTATCTCCGTGAGGATCGATACGCTCACACATAATATGATGTTGAATCACACACGGCAGGTCTCGCTGCAGCGGCAGCTGTCATTCGTGCGCAGGACTCAAGCAGAGTTGCAGCGCCTTCTTCCCTCCCATAGGACGTAGCCGCATACGCCAATTGGCGGCGTTTACCTTCCGCACCGCCGGGATAGTCTTTTGGGGCAATCTGGGATCGCGGGGCCGCAGCTTTCCACCAGACATCGGCCGGACACCATGTTTCGCCTGCGTCAGGATGGCGTGCGCCGGAGTTTCCCGCACGCCTGCAGGAGAAGTTGAATGGACCGCATGTTGCCTCATCATTGGCCTGCGACAACGAACAAGCAGGGTGCCATCAGCCAGGAGTTTATCGGCCTCGCTGATATAACCGGATTTTTGCGGCGTTACCTCAGAACGATCATTGCCTGCCTTGGCGCCGCCCTCTTGGTGGCCTGGTTCTACAACTCGACCACCGACCCAGTGTTTACCGCCAGTGCGCAGATCCTGATCGAGCCGAAAGTGCCGCAACATCTACAGGAGGGCGGAGAAGTAAACCTGTCATTGGACACCGCGCAGGTGGAAAGCCAGATCGCAGTGATGCAGTCGGAAAAAATCGCGGCGATGGTCATTGAGCAGCTGAAACTCGTCGAAGACCCTAAGTTCAATCGTCCACACGCGCCGATTTTACCGGAGGCATTCAGAAAAATAAAAATGGTCCTGGCTGACGCTTTGGGAGCCCAAAAAAGCGCCAGGCTGACCTCGCTGTGGGAGTATTTCGGCTTGGGCATGCCAGAACCCGCCGCATCACTGAGCGACTATCAAAAATTCCGCCACACAATGTCGAGTTTCCGCGACGGCCTCGATATCCGCAGGGTCGGTGTTTCCTACGCGATAGACATTTCCTTCACCTCCGTTGATCCCGAGGGCGCATCCAACATTGCCAACGCCACGGCCGATGCCTTTGTGCATGAACAGATCGAAACCAAGGCCGACGCGGCACGGGAAGGTGGCGCGTGGCTCGAGAAGCGTCTTCAGCAGCTTCGTGCGCAAATGAACGCGGCCATGGCGAAGGCTCAGGAGTTCCGTTCTCGGCACGACTACAGTGTCGGCAAGGAGGCCAACAATGAAGAGGCCAATGCCACGGACGGCGTCAACGCCGTGCCGACGCTCGAAGAGCTCGAGGTGACCGCCGAAACCTATCAGAAGATGTACGAAAGCTTCCTCCAGGCCTACACCAACTCGGTGAGCCAGCAATCGTATCCGGTGGCCGACGCGAGGGTGATCACGGCCGCGACAGCGCCGCTTTATCCGAGCGCTCCAAGGCCGAAACTAGTCCTTGCCTTCGCCGCGATTGCCGGGCTCATTGTCGGCATCGGGATTTCGTTTGTGAGGCACACGCTCGATTGGACCGTCAGGTCGCCGCGGCACATCAGGGAGAACCTCGGCATCGAGTGCCTCGGAGAGTTGCCTTTGACGAGCAAGCGAATGGAATCCGGCCACATTGACGAGGTCAAGAGACGTCCCTACTCGCGATACAGCCAGTGTCTCAGAAAGGCACGGGCCGAGATCAGCCTTGCGGAAACCAACCATCAGGTCAAATTCCTCGGGTTGACCGCCGTATCCAACGGCAGTCCCAAGAGTTCCGTCATCAGCAATCTCGCCACGCTTTACTCGATGTCCGGTCTAAAGACGCTGGTGATCGACGCCGATGTCCGGCGATCGGTTACCACCATGCGGCTGCTCGGCCGCTCGGTTGTCTACGACAGACTGTGCCAGGACCCGATCCGGCTAAGCATCGTGCGCGCACCAGGCCGGCCGTTCGACCTGCTTCGCAGTTCCGTGGTGGAGGGCACCGACTTGTTGACGCCACGCAACATGGAGGCGTTCCTCTCGGAGGTTACCGCTTTTGGTCTCGCCGATCGCGAACTTGGCGCCTACGACGTTGTCATCGTTGACCTGCCGACACTGGCCTCGGGAGCCGACGAACTGATGGTCGGGTCCGTTCTGGACGGTGTCGTCATCGTTGCGGAATGGGGCAAGACGCATTCCGAAACGCTGCGGGACCTTGTCAGAGCGTTGCAGGCCAGCAGGGCGCATGTGCTTGGAGCCCTTTTGGCGAACGCTCGGGCGATGACATCCAAACACCGCACGACATGAAAAGGGCAGATGCGTCCTCGAAAGCGTGGAAGACGTTCGGGATCATGCCTCGGCATTAAGTTTAGGGTGGGGCGCGCAGCGCTACCTCCTTTGCCTTTCTTGCCGAGCGTCCCCCAGATTGGGAAAGTGTCATAGTCAAACAATTCGAAACAATGATCGTCATGACAAACGCCTTCGAGAAGCAGTCACATCTCGCACCCTCGAGTTGGGGCCAGCCATCCGTTCCGGTGGCAGTCGACAACCGAGCGGTCCTGCATGTTGTTTCGGCTCCCGACCACGACAGTGGCGGGGTGTTGTTGATCGACTTGTCGCCCGCCATCAGGGCAGGCTCTATGAATCCTCCCGTGGGAGGTCTTCTGAAGCGAATCCTGGATTTGATCATAGCGGTCACGGCGCTTGTCATGGCCGCGCCGGTAATGGTTGCTGTTGCCCTGCTCATCAGGATCACGACAGGCGGCCCGGCGGTGTTCCCGCACAGCCGGGTCGGCCTCGGCGGAAGACCGTTCAACTGCTATAAGTTCCGTTCGATGGTCGCCAATTCGGAAGCCGTTCTGACAGCCTGCCTCGAAGCCAATCCCGACATCAGAATGGAGTGGGAGAAGACCCACAAGATCAGGAACGACCCGCGCGTGACGTTCCTCGGGCGAATGCTGCGAAGGTCAAGCCTCGATGAACTCCCCCAGCTCTACAACATTGTCCGTGGCGACATGAGTTGCGTGGGGCCGAGGCCGGTCGTGAAGGAAGAGCTCCAGCTTTACGGCGACCACGTAGCGGACTATCTCCGCGCCAGGCCGGGACTGACCGGTCTTTGGCAGGTGAGCGGAAGAAGCAGCGTGGACTATGCCACGCGCGTGGCGCTGGACAGCCACTATGTTCGGAACTGGTCTGTCTGGTCCGACATCGCGATCCTGTTCAGGACCGTCTTCGCGGTGATGCGCTTCGACAGGACCTCCTAACCCCCTGACGCGTCACTCTGCGGTTTGCCTCCAGCGGACGGACAGAAGCACCCCGATGATGTACGCGCCTGCCAACACGAATGCCAGGATCAGGAATTTGAGGACGCTCACATGGCCCGGAAATCCAAAGCCGTTCCAGGCCAAGCTTCCAATCGCAAGCAGGGCGGTGGCTGCGAGAAGTGCGGAAACCTTGAACCGCAGGCCTATCAGAGCGCCCGCAGCCGCCAGGGCGATTAGTGTCATGAGCACCGACATCTCCAGTGGCAGGACGGATCAACTCACTGCGGCACAAGGTTCCGTCCGGGGCCTGAGGGCCCACGGTGCTCACTGATATGCGGCCTCAAAGAGCAAGGCAAGTGCTGCGAGCATTGCCTAGACGGTCGGCTTGAGTGCCGAGTCTTGCTTCATCTTCCTGATCTTCCTGAATGGCTTCGGCGGCCGTGGTTTCAGGGCACAAGCCAAGCCGATCATATGGAGGCGATCGAGAGCGTCACAGGATCTGATGCGGTGGGGACCGATCAGCCAACTACGTCAGTTGCCCTGGCGGATCGCGGACTTGATCAATTGATGCCCTGAACCGGAACCGTCCCGGCCTGAAGGCTACCGCCTGTAGGTATGCTAGCCAGACCTGCGTCCGGCGCCGGGATCTCGACCTTCACTGTGTCGCCGGGTTCTAATGCTGTCGTCTCCTCGGCGGGAAGTTCGGCGGTGCTGCTATCCGTTGTCCGGACGATCTTGAAGATTGGCTTGGCACTTTCGGAGCGTTGCCTCAGAGCGAGCAGGGCGGGGACTGCAATCTCGGTTTCGTGCAGCAACTGCACCGCGGTATCGGCCTTGCTGGTGACTTCGTTGAGCTGCAGCTGGGTTTCGCGCAAACCTTCAGCGACTTCGCTGGCGTGCCGGTTGCTGATGTTGAGAATCTCGATGTCGGTCTTGCTGATCTCCTGCCTCACGCGCAGCAGCGAGGTCTCGGCAGCGAGCCTGTCCCCTTGCATCTGCGCGACCGTCCCCTCAAGCGATAGCTCGCGTGGTGCAACCGCCAGTCCCTTCTCGACAAGCGTCGAAACACTCGCGAGCTCCTTCTGGACAAGCTCGATCTGCTTGTCGTGGAATGTCAGTTGCTGTCCCAGCGAATCCAGTTCCTTTTCTAGGAAGTCCCTGAGTTCATGGAGTGAACGCAGTTGCGTCGTCAGCGCGTCCTTGCCGATCGCAAAGATTTTGCGCTCCTGGTCCATTGTCGATGCAACGGTTTGGTTGGAAGCCCTGTCGTTCAATTCCGCAGGAAATGAGATCTCCTCGCTGCCGGCCAGTTCGGCTTCAAGGCGCGCCTTGCGGGCAAGAAGGCTGACATTGTTCAGCGCCAGTAAACCCACATCGCCCTGGCCTGAGATGACTTCCCGCCCGAGCCGCGATATGTCGTCCTGGCGTATAGGGAAGCCGCCCGCGATCCCCACCGCCTGCAGCACGGTCAGTCCGGGCCGATAAGGAAACTCCCCGGGCTGCTTGACGTTGCCGACGATGTAAAAAGGTCTGTACTGCACAATTTCTACAGCGACATCGGGCTGGCGGCCGAGCCCCATGTTCCGCATCAAGCGATCGCCGATGGCCCGGGCGAGGTCGCCGGGAGCGGTGCCCTGCGCGCGTATCTGGCCGACAAACGGAAGGAAGAGCGTGCCGTCGGCACCGACGACGAAAGCGTCGTTCAGAGCCGTCCATTCGAAAATCACATCACGTGATGCGCGCCATTCATAAACCTTGAGCCTGACCTTATCTTGGGGTCCGAGCAGATACTCGGCAGCCGCCGAAGGCAAGGCGCCGGCGACCGCCGCGGCCAGTGACGCAGAAGCGATCGTCAAAACCCATTTGCGCATTGTCTTCCCCTTCGTCAGATTTTCAAGATGTACTCAGGTTCGATTCGGCCAATCGCGACGTGCAGGATAGCGAGCAGGTTACCCCTGAGCCTGCCCCTACGGTCGACATACGGCTCGGGCCACAGGCTCTTTGCCAGATTGGCTGCAATATTCCTGAGCATCAGGGGAAGCGCGAAAGAGGCCGGCACGGACCCCTTTTTGATCAGATAGATCGCATTAGCAACCTGGGAGTAGCCGAATCGCTCTCCGCTGACGCGACCTGTCTTGATGCCCAGATGGACTCCCCTGATCGAGGATACGCAGACCACCCGGCCTTTGGATCTCAGTTGGCTGGTGAAGTCGATGTCCTCCTGCCAGCCATACAGGACGAGGCGCTCGTCGAAACGCAAATCACCCACAAGCGAGGAACGGACCGACATGTTACATCCGTATGCACCCACATGGTCGATTGCCGAAGGTCCGGCACTGCGGGTGCCCTCTGCTGCCCGCAGCGCGGCTTCGGCATCTTCCCAGGTGAGGCCAGCGTTGGCGGCCCCGTCCTTGATGACCCTGCCCATCACCACCGCCCATTCGTCATTTGTGATAAAGGCTTGTTCGATCTGCTTCAGGTATTCGGCCGATGGGACGAAATCGTCGTCGAAGAATGT
Source organism: Mesorhizobium sp. B2-4-12 (assembly GCF_006441575.1). Classification (NCBI taxonomy): domain Bacteria; kingdom Pseudomonadati; phylum Pseudomonadota; class Alphaproteobacteria; order Hyphomicrobiales; family Phyllobacteriaceae; genus Mesorhizobium; species Mesorhizobium sp. B2-4-12. The sequence goes on along the minus strand of NZ_VFVC01000048.1, from coordinate 24,859 downwards.
GATGATGTCGAAGCGCGCCAGCGACGGCGCAAGAGCCGTGTTCCGCTGTGCGGTCAGCCCCCTCGGCCCGAAAACACATTTTACAGGAAAGGGGCAACTGGCCGGCAATTCAACATGTGTGGCGTCGGGCGCGGACAATATGACTTCATCGGGAAGTCTTTTCTGGCTACCCAAATAGCCGAGCAGGCGCGCAACCTGCGCGCTGCGGCCTAGGGTTGGGATAATCACTGCCAGTCTCATGCCAGGTCCATGTTTTGGTGTCCGCCGACCCTAGGACGGCGAACACATCTGGACAGCCTGCATAAAAGGGTAAGGACAGCCCCAGGTTACCTCGGAGCATAGGCTTTTGGCGTATTCCGGGCGGACGGTCTCCAACCAAAAGTATTAGGCCGGCCCGCCCCCGCAGCGTCCTGTAACCGATCGGAGGACTTGCAAGAGCCATGGCATGAAAGGGAGACTGCCGGCATTGCGATTGCTGGCTGCGGCAGGGGGGAACCATGCTCCACGAACGTTCTTCCGACCTGGCAATCGCCGCCAAGCTCGCGGTGCCAATCGAGAAACCGCCGACCGCGCCGGGAAGTGTCGACAGATACGCGAGAATAGCGGTGGTTCACGACTGGTGCCCCAACTTCCGGGGAGGGGAGCGGGTTCTTGCGCAAATCTGCAAGCAGTTTCCGAATGCCGAAGTCTTCACGCTTTTCGATTTTCTGCCGGCCGACGTCAAAGAGCAATATTTCCGGGATGTGGAATTCCATACGTCGGCAGCCAACCGGATTCCCATGGTGCGGAAGTTCTACCGATCTCTTTTCTTCTTTTGCCCTTTCCTGATCGAGCAGTTCGACGTGACAGGCTACGATGCGGTGATCTCCTCTTCGGCCGCATTTTCGCGCGGCGTAATCACCAGGCCGGATCAACCGCATTTATGTTACGTGCATAGCCCCGTCCGCTATGCGTGGGATGAGCAGTTCTCCTATCTTCAGCAGGGAAGGTTGGGCTTTGGTCCCAAGGGAATTCTCTATCGATACATGCTGCACCGGCTGAGGACGTGGGATACCAGGACCGCGCATGGTCCGGACCTGATGTTGGCGAACTCGAACTATGTCCGTTCCCGGATCCAGCACATTTACGGGCGCGACGCGCGTGTCGTCTTCCCGCCGATTTGCGTAGGAGAACTGCCGTGTGTGGAGGACAAGGATGACTACTACGTCTCGGCATCCTTCCTAGCCCCATACAAGCGCACCGACCTGGTCATCAGGGCCTTCAACGAAATGCCGTCGCGACGGCTGGTCGTCGTTGGCGAAGGACAGCAATCCGCCAGCTTGCGATCGCTGGCTGGGCCCAACATCTCGTTTTCGGGTTTTCTACCCCGCCAAGAGTATGTAGAGACGCTGGCGCGGGCCAAGGCGATGGTCTTCGCGGGCTGCGAGGACTTCGGCATCGCGTTGGCCGAGGCGCAAGCCTGCGGGACCCCGCTGATCGCCTTCGGCCGCGGCGGCGCGGTTGACATCGTGCGGCGCCTGGGGTCATCGGCCGAGCCGACGGGGGTGCTGTTCAAGGCGCAGACTATCGAGTCTCTCAAGGCGGCGGTCGTGCGCTTCGAAGAAAACAGCCACGCTATCACCCCCCGTGCCTGCACCGCCAATGCAGCGCGCTTTTCCGAAGAGAACTTCGATCGCGCGATTCTGGAATCGATCGGGGCAGTCCAGTCACTTCACGACATCATATGAGTTCGCGCGCACCCTGACGCCCTTGGTTTGTGCGTCGAGGCCGTCGGCGGCCGCCATGGCGTTGAGATAAAGCAACGCCGTCGCCCTCCAGCTGTATGCTGAGGCTCTTGCCCTTCCCTTCGCCACCATCTCCGTTCGCAACGCCTGAGAACGATGAAGTCGCATGAAGCTGTCGAACCATGCCTCCGGATTGTCGGGAGAGGCGTATAGGGCCGCGCTCGCGCAGACCTCAGGCAGGCTTGCGCGGTCGGAAACCACCACGGGGCAGCCGACAGCCATCGCCTCGAGCGCAGGGAGGCCGAAGCCTTCGGTAAGCGATGGGAAGGCCAGGCACAGCGAGTCCTCAAGGAGAGCAGCCAACTCGCCATCGGAAACGCGGCCAAGCCAGTGGATGTTTCGCGCTTGCGTGCGCGCAGAACCTGACCGATAAACGCGTGATTCCGACATGCCGACGATGGCTATCCTGAGCCCGACTGCTCCAAGGCGGTCAGCCATGTTCAGGACGAGGTCTACGTTCTTGTGGGGTGCGGCACTTCCGATCATGACTATGGTGTCCCGGGAGGCCGCCAACCGTGTCGGCGCCGAGTGTTCAGGCTTCCAACGCAAGACATGCTCATGGCCGTTAGGGGCCACGAGGGCCTGGTGAGCCTGGATCACGCCTTGGCGGATGAGTTCACCGAGCGAGAAATCGGAGACAGTCGAAATTCCCCACGCAGTCTTGCCGAGGCAAGGCAACAGCGTTCTGTAAAGGCTTCTGAAGGCGAGGGAATAGCTCTGCGGCGCGTTCCAGACATTTGCGTCATGAATACAAACGATATGTTTGTGGGCAAGCAGCGGCCCGGTATTGCAGAGGCTGAGCAGACCGCCGCCGTCGAGAGCGACGGGAAGTCGCGCTTGCTCCCAAACATGCCCGCGCGCGCCGCCGATCTCGCGGCGTTCGATGGACGTGAGGGGGACGTCCCCGGATCCGGGTGGACAGAGCAGGCGGAGCTGGAGATCGCTAGCAAGTGGTACCCGCTCCTCAATCAACGAGTCCAGCGAACGGACGATTTCACAGGCATAACGTTGCACGCCCGTTGTCGCCTGGGAAAGAAAGCGCCCATTGATCGTCCAACGTCGTGGCATGCCCTTACCCCCGAGACTTTCACTGTGGAGCGGCCATAGGGGCGCAGTCACTACGGCCATTCGGTCACCTGTTGGCGCGGAGCCTCATCCGGCCGGGCGAGGGCGGTGTTGTACCTACCTCGAACGTTGGAGGGCCGTGCGCGACCGAGAATGCTAATCTGACCACAGGTGCGGCCGGACCGGAGAGGGTTATGGGTAATTCCGAATTCGATGCGACGCAGTCGCCGTCATCAAGGCGGTTGAATGGCCACGACAGCGGCACACAGCTGGCGGGAACCCTTGTCGAAGACGCCAAATATCTGATTGGTATACCCGAGCGAAAGTCACGGGACCAAGGGGCGGCGAGGCGACGCTGGACGATAAACGGAGACTTCACGACGCTTCGCCGTAATGGAGTAGCCCGTTATGCTCGCGAAGTGACCATGGCTCTCGACGCTCTCATTTCGGAAGGTCATCCCCTTGGTCGCGACCTGGAAATGGATCTGGTGATCCCACGCCCGCTAACCGAACCCTTGCCCCTCAAGGCCACCGCCGTCCGCATCATTCCGGAATTCAACAGACCACGACTTCCTCAATTTTGGGTTCAGGCGCAGTTGCCCTGGCATGTGCCTGGCGGATTGCTGAGTTTCTGCAACCTCGCTCCCGTCATGCTTAGCCGTCAAATCGCTTGCATCCACGACATGCACACGAGGCTGATGCCGTTGAGCTATGCGAGAGGCTTCCGGTGGGCGCACCGCCTCATCCTCCCAGCGCTCGGCAGGCGGGCTGCTCGTATCACGACGGTCTCGCAGCTGGCGCGAAGTCACCTGATCAAGTTCGGAATAGCACCGGAGGAAAATATCGTCGTCACCTACAACGGCAGCGACCATGCCAGGAGATGGGATGCCAAGAAATCGTCCCTGGCCGTGGATAGGCGTAGGCCATATGTCCTCTGCCTTGGCCGGGGGGACCAAGAATACAAGAACCTGGAGCTTCTCGCCCGGCTGGCCCCGCTCCTCGATGACATGGGTCTGGATCTGTGGATGCCTGGCGACGTCGACGAAGCCACGATCCTGCGATACGTTGCGAAACTGCCCGACAACATCGTCTTGCTTGGCCGCATAGGCGATGACGACTTCAAGAAGGCGCTCGAGGGCGCTTTGTGCTTCCTGTTTCCCTCACGCATCGAGGGTTTCGGGCTCCCGGCGGTCGAGGCGATGGCGTCTGGCTGTCCCGTCATTGCATCGAGCTCGCCGTGCCTCCCGGAAATCTGTGGGGACTCTGCTCTTTATGCCGATCCCGACGATGTCCATGCGTGGGCCGAGAAGGTCCGCCACCTTATGCTCACCCCAGCCTTGCGCGAGTGCCTGGTGACCAAGGGCAACGCCAGGGCAAGCAGTTATTCCTGGCGGTGGATCGCGTGGAAATACCTGGAACTGATGGTCCAGGTTGACGCCGATTTCGGGGAGAGGTCCCGCGGCTGGAGACCGTCCGAAGGAAACGACCTTGCCGATTTCTCGAAACCGGCCGCAAAGCCGCGCTGATTGAAGGCTTCGTGTCTGGCCGGGTGCCAATCCGCGCTCGACGGCCTAACAGAAACGATTGACCCCATATTCCTCAAATGGATTAGCAATGCGCCGTTTGGGTCAATTCTCAGGTCCGCTCGCCTCCGGTAAATTGAGATCGAAGCCGATCGAGGGCAAACAGGCCACCGTAGCGGCTTCATTGGATAGGGCCATGGTCTTCTTAACGCTCGGCACGGTCGGCCTGGCATCGATAACGGCCAGGGTCAACGCTGAGTACTCTCCGGCCGCGGCCCGGTCTGCTCAGGCAAGGAAGTTCTGGCACAATCCTCAGCTTTTGAGGCTCGTATCCGCCTATGCCATCGCCTACATCCACATGGCCGCGGTGGTTGGCGCCGCCCACATTCATCCGGCTGTCTTGGAGATTTTCCGTTTCGGAACGGATCTGTTCGTGGTTCTGGCCGGCTTTCTAACTGCGCATGTGCTCGGGAACAACGGCACGTCCGCAGGTGCTTATTTGCGCACGAGGCTCATTCGCATCGTGCCTTTATACTGGGGCTTCACGGTTCTCGCATTTCTTGTCGAAAACTACGCGATGAATAACCATTCGACGCCCTTGTCAGCACTCTTCATGTCGCTTGCCTTCGTCCCCTACGGTCCCTACCCGATCCTGTATCCGACCTGGACCTTGCTGGTCATCGTCGAGTTCAGCTTGATTATCGCGGCTTTTCAGACTGCCAGCGCCAAAAACGGTGTGTTCTATTCCGCCGCATTTGCGGTACTCCTTGCAGGCGCTGGCAAAATAACGAGATTTGAAAACCCGATTTTCGTATTTTACACCAATCCCATACTGATCGATTTTGCCCTCGGCATCCTCATCTTCACGCTTGTCAGCTCTGGGCCGTTCCTTTTCAAAATGCCGCAGCGCCGCGTCGTTATTCTCGCAGCGGCGGCAGTCACCTTCGGAGCTGTGGCTGCAGTCTTGCGTCCGTTCTTCTGGCCGGCGCTGCCTCGCGTCCTCGCCCTCGGCGTGCCGATGTCGCTTCTGTTGCTGGGGCTTGTTACTCTGGAGCAGCTTGGCATCTACAACGACTCGAAATTTTTGAACTTTCTCGCCAAATGCACCTACTCGATCTATCTGACACACTGGTTCGTGGATCTCATCTCCGAAAAGCTCGTTGTCGAAAGCGGAAATTCGGCACGGCTGGCCACGGTGCTGTTGTTCGTGACCCCCATGGCCGTAACCTGCGTTTCAGTTTTCGTTTATCTTTATGTTGAAGTGCCTATGACTCGATACCTGTCCGATTGGTTCGTCGCACCGGGAATATCACCGTCATCGGCAGCGCCTAGATCGACGACAGGGCATCAAGGTGGCGCGCAGCCCGGATCGGAGCATCGGAGCCGTTTGCCATGAGAAAGGTCCTGGGCTGAACGCCTCATCTTAAACGAAGCCACCGACAGAAGCTGAGGTCGGCTTCTCGCTTCTGAGTAGGTCAATTCAATATCGCCGTCCGAAACGAAAAAGATACCGTTATGACACACCGCTCGGCGCCAGCTCTACCTCTCGTTGCGGTGGTAACGCCCGTATACAACGGAGGTGCGTATCTCGAGGCTACGATGAGATCTGTTCAGCGGCAAAGCTATGACAACATTATACACGTTATCGTTGACAATTGCAGCTCGGACAACACGCCGCAAATCATCGATCGCTTTCGGTCGGAGCGTGTTGAGCTGATTACCATTCGCAATGACAGCCTCCTTCCGCTGCGAGAAAACTGGACTAAGGCGCTTTGTGCGGTTCCCACCGAGGCCCTTTACGTGAAGATTCTATGCGCAGACGACCTGATGCGTAGCGATTGCATCTCGCGCTTCGTGGAGATTGCTCAACGCGACGAAAAAATCGAAGTCGTTCTTTGCCATGACATCTTCATGGACAGGGTCCATCGCGCGAATTTGCCGTTGAAGCAAGGTATTTTTGGAGGCATTGAGATCGCGGCAAAGATGCTAGACGAAAGCATTAATTGGTTGCCATATCATCATTTATTCGTTCGTTTTCCTGGCAGCGCGCAAAGCCCGGTTTTCTTCAACGATGCCCCGATCCATTTTGATTTTTCTGCAGTCGTGCACAGTGTCCTGCGTGGCAAGCTCGCCTATTTGCACGCGCCACTCGTCTACACACGTTGGCACGCGAATTCGCTTACCAGCCAGCAGCTCGGTGCGAACCAGTTAAGAACCTTACTTGAGCGTTTTGACATTTTATGTGCCTTTGGGGTTCAGTGTTGGGACGAGCCGACTTTCCGAAGCAAAAAGGAATGTATGCGTGCCAGAATGATGCGCTTGGCCATAAAATGGACAGTGATGGGAAGGCTGGACGCCGCTCGGGAACTCTTGAAGGGCCTGAAAGAGCGGCAGGTCGCTCCGAGCGCCGCGGATTGGGCCAAATCGCTAGTTGAATGGCTGCCCTATTCGAATTGGAAACGAAGCTGGCGTCTTTCAACGGGCCCTGAGATTGACGAAGCCCAGTTCTGCTCGGAGATTTTTTAAGGCGGAGGCCGCTGACCGAATGCATCCACAGGAGTTGCTGAGCGGTTGAAGCCGCGACTTAATGCGCGATCACAAAATTTCAGTAGGCAATAATTGGCGCCCCGGCTTAATTTCAAAGGATCTTGGACAACAACTCCTGCTCGTGCTCCTTTACACGAAACAGTACATGATCGAGATGCCGCCGAACGACTGCGCGATAGTGCTCCTTGTCTTTTAACAGTTCCGTGAGGTGCGTCTCCAACAGCTCCAGGTCGAGATTTTCTATGGATTGACAAAAATCGCCGAGGCCGAAATCAGTCATCACCGCATCGTTCTTGGCCTCGTATCCTATGGAGATTGTCGGTAGAGCAAGCTTCAAAGCGCAAACCACGTTATGAAAACGGGTGGCAACAACGACGTCAGTGTCGCCAATCTGTCGCATGACGTCATGCAGGGAGTTGATTGGCTCGGCGACAAGCTGACGAGCCCGCCGAGTGAAGCGGGTGCCGTCGATCAGGTCATATCCGCTCGCCTTAGCAATTCGGCCGATATCCCTGACTGCCCGCATATCCACGGTTTCGCCGATAATAAGGCGCACTCGGTAGCCTCGATCCAGCAATGAGTTGACGAAACGGCCCATCTTCTCGATATAGGTTTCATAGATAGCGGTATCCGACCCTGAGCGCGCGCCTGCGCGCCAGCCGTTGTAGTTCATGAGCCCAATCCCAACTGTCGTCAGTTTTCCTCCGGTGTTGTCTCGCACGGGCAATAGCGTAGGCAGTCTGAACACCAGATCTGGGTAGACTTGATCTCTACTTGTATCGATGCCGAGCGACGATAAGAAATCCTTGGAGACCTGATCGCGGAACGAACGGAAGTAGGCCCAGGCCGCTGCAGACCTCAACATTCGGCGGCTGGTAGAATTTAGTATCGGACCTGCGCCGGTTCCAATAAAGCAGAACTTCACCCCCGACAGTCGCGCAGATGCAGCCCAGCGGAACAGACCGTAGGATGTTCCAAATGGACCTGAGCCGTAGTCGTTTAACGTTGACGTTCCTGGCACAATTATGATGTCGAATTGCCTGACATATTTGATTGCCCGGCCCCAGTTCGCTAGCCTTCCAATTATTCTCATGCTGACTTTATTGCAGAACCTCAGGAGGGTATTGGAAAACTCTGGGGCGCTGATTGGTGTTGTGACAATCTGATGCGCTTTACCAATGGCATCTGGATCAACACAGACGCACGCGATAGCCGCCTCCGGCCGAGCTTCCCGCAAGAAAAGCAAGAACGCTTCCAACGACGCGTCATTACCGAAATTACCCCCGCCAAACATTCCGAAAAGGCATATTTTCTGTGGCTTTACGCCGATGACCTGCGACAACCCATTCCTGCGCGAAAGGACCATGGTGTGTGCTCGCTATTGGTGCATGCATGCGAGCGGCGGCAGCATGATACCGCGGCCGTGCACGCTCTGATGGGAAGGGGCGACAGAGGTCAGGAGGTTCGAATGGCAAATGCGGCGGCTTCGGCATGCCTCGCAGTCCAAGCCTTTCGGCAGGGTGAGGCCCTGCTTCTTGTCCCGCTTGTTCTCGTCCATGAACATTCGCGTCCTTCCAGGCTCGTTTGGATAACCACTGGCTATGCGACTTTTTCGTCGGCCATCGTGTTCACTGGTGCTCGCCTCACTCGGCCGGGCGGAGCGAGGCACGCCCGAAACCGGGGATGGACTTGATTATCTCGTCAACCAATGGATGTCGGGTAAGGACCAATGCCGCTCCCCATCCACCCAACGCCAACACCCCTGCTGCGAGTGCCTGCCCATGCGAAAGAGCGAAGCCTGTGCCCGACAAGAAAGCCACGCACAGCGGACCAGCCGCGCTCGCTATGGCCATGACGGCGCTTCTCCATAGCGCTGCGGCGATATCCTTCAGTTTCAATCCCAACCGTCGCCGAACGAAGCTCAGGGCAACGTATGCCTGGAAAGGAATCGTCACCAGCATACACCAGGCGGCCGCCTGCAATCCGCCGAAGACGCCAGCCATTGACAAGAGAATGCCAGAAAGCGGGAAGACGATGAGGGCACGGATGAACAAGTCGCGGATCGCACCGACTGCAACCAATACCGGGTAATTGAGCTCAAAACTGAAGGAGAAGAGAAGAGCAATCGCGACGACCTGAACAAGCGGCGCAGCCTCGATCCATTGTCGACCGAGCACGACGTCCACGACCGGATAGGCCAGCACTGAGAGCACAAGGAGAGCGGGCCAGTAGAAAGCCGTGACAATAGAAAGGGCCGCGAGATACGGGCGCTTCAAATCGCTGCCTTGTCTGACCTCTGCCGAAAACGCCGGCAATACGACAGCCACGGCCCCTCCGAGGAGGAGTTTGTCGGGTATCTGGCCGATCAAGAGGGTCCTGCTGAACAAGGCTGCGGCATTCGGTGACACCAGTCGGCCCAACAAGAGCAAGGGCAGGGCGTCAAATATGCGGAAGAGTATGGCGATGGAGCCGTTGTATCCACCGAACGAGACCATTGCGCGCCAATTGGCGAGGGTTGGCTTGAACATCCAGAAATGCGGGCACAGGGCAAGTGCAAGGCATGCAGCAAGCCCGCTGCCGATTAGCCACGCCCAAGCGAAGCTCATATAGCTGAAGCCCGCGAACGCCAAAGCGATTGTTGCCACAGCCCCTGTCGCGCCGTTAGTGATGCTAATGGCAGCTACCTTGCCGAAGGCCATTTCCCGGCGCAGGAGAGCGTTGACCAGGATGACCAAGGCGTCGAGGAAGAGGCAGGCTGAAATAACTCGAAAATAGGGAACGAGGTTCGGCTCCGCGTAGACTGAGGCCAGAATAGGGGACGCGGCTAGGAGAACGGTGACGGCAATCCCGGTAAGGACGAACATCACTGTAAAGGCCCCCCGAATATCCTCGCGGCTGAGTTCCCCGCGCTGAATCAGGAAGCTTGAACTGGAGAATTCCCTGACAGACAGGGCTATCGCCAGGATTGCCATCCCGATCACCGACACGCCGATTTCCTGTGGTGTCAATATGCGCGAAACCACTGCGGTCGTGGCGAAATTCGATACGAGCAGGACATAACGTTCGCCCGTGCTCATCAGAAGTGCGCGTTTAACAGAAGGCATAGTGCCCTTTCCCGGTAGCGGCGGGGCCGCCTTCGTCACGCTGAATAGTCCAACAAACCCGGTTAAAGGTCAGTACCTTCAAAGTAAGGACTAATCACAGACGAAAGGGGTAACGGGCATGGCAGCCGGAGTTGTCGGGCCTTGTTCCAGATCAGCTCAGGGCTGATCAGATTTGGGTAAAATAGGGCGTAAGAGGTTCAAGACAGGGCTTGAGTTGGTGGCGACCTCCGAAAGGGGTATCGCAGACGCGTCGGTCACCCGTATGGGTAGATTGCTACCGGCGCTCGCAGTCCCGACTATCGAGGCCGCCCCGACCGGGAGAACTGTCGCCATGTCGTTTCGTTTCGCAGTCGCTTTGGCTTGCCTGCTGGCGTTTGTCTCGTCTGCCTCCGCCAATTTCCTTTGGGGCATTAACGGTCATCCAATAGTTGCTTATCCGGGTATCCCGATCGAAAGGCAACTCGACTTCGTTAAGGATCTTGGCCTGAAGTCATACAGGGTCAATGTTAGGGGCGAGAGCGACGTGGATATGCTTGCCAACCTTGTCTCCGCCGGAAAGGTGAGAGGCATCGAGATCCTGCCCGTCCTCACGCCCGCCGGCATCGATATGGACAAGGATAGTCCGGAAGAACTTTACGCCAGGACCCGGAAACTTGCGATCGCACTTGGCTCAAGGTTCAAGGCCGACATCCGTGTCTGGGAACTCGGCAACGAGATGGAGAACTACGCCATCATCAAGCCTTGTGAGAAGCGCGATGATGGCGCGCAATATCCATGTGGTTGGGGACCTGCAGGTGGAACGGGAACGCTCGATTACTACGGCCCGCGCTGGGTGAAAGTGAGTGCCGTCCTCAAGGGGCTGTCCGAAGGGATGATTGCGGCCGATCCGACCATCAGCAAGGCGATCGGCACCGCCGGATGGGGCCACGTCGGCGCGTTCGCACGGATGAAGCAGGACGGCATCGCTTGGGATATCTCAGTGTGGCATATGTACGGCGACGATCCGGAATGGGCTTTCCGGGAAATCTCGGCCTACGGCAAGCCGATATGGGTTACCGAATTCGACAACCCTTACGGAAGCCAGCGCGGCGAGAAGCAGCAGGCCGACGGCATCAAGCAGACAATGACGAGACTTCAAGACCTCAACAAGAAGTACAAGGTCGAGGCCGCGCACATCTACGAACTCGTCGATGAGGCCTACTGGGCTCCTAGCATGGAAGCCAATATGGGATTGGTGAGGCTTATCCCGGCGCCCTACGGTAAATGGAGGGTCGGCGAGCCTAAGCCTGCCTATAAGACGGTGCGTGACTTCACCCGCGGCCCGCAGCCGGCGCCTAGACCGTACCGGGAATGCGATCCAGAGACCCTGGCTGCAAACAAACCCCTATATGTGAGGCAGGCAAGTTTCGTCTATTGCCTCATCCTTGGTCACGATGGCGACACGGCCAGCGTGGATCGTTGGTCGGCAGCTCTTGAAAGCGGGAATAGCAAGCTTGCTGACATGATCTTGGACATGATGGACACCGACGATTTCGAAAGCAGATATGCCACGATCGGCCTGACGGACCGCGCCTATATCAGTTTCCTCTACCTGCTGCTTCTTGACCGTCCCGCAGACAACTACGGCCTTGACACCTATACGCGGCCGCTACGCGCGGGCACCATGACCCGCAAGGACGCAGCCTTCGGCATTGTCACCTCATCGGAGTTCAACTCCAGGCACTCCGCCATCCATGAGGTCTCCGGGGCGCCGACCCCTGGGTGAGCATGAACGACGGGCCGGAGGGAGGGAGCGCAATGCGCTTGATGTCTGTTCTCATGACCTGCGTCTTTTTGGTGGCTATGGAGACTGGAAGCTTAGCCTGCGAACGCGACAAGGGGACGCGTTTCCCTTTACGGATCGAATCTGGAAAGAGCTTTCCGGTCGACAAGGACGGCCATCCATTCTTGATGCATGGCGACTCGGCCTGGTCCCTCATCGCAGATCTGAAGGATGACGAAGCATACCTCTATCTTGAGGACCGCAAGGCTCGTGGTTTCAATACGGTGCTGGTCAACCTCCTAGAGCACCGATTTTCCCGCAACGCGCCCGCAAACGCATATGGCGAGAGGCCATTCGCTGGCAACGCCGATTTCGCCGTTCCGAATGAGGCGTATTTTGCCCATGCGGACCGTGTCCTGCAGAAGGCTTGCGACCTCGGTTTCCTGGTGCTGCTTGCCCCAGCCTATCTCGGCTATCGCGGTGGTATTGACGGTTGGTATCAGAAAATGGCGGCTGCAGGGCCAGGAAGGCTTGCTTCGTACGGCCATTTCGTCGGACATCGCTACCGGCACTTCGACAATATCATGTGGGTCAACGGTGGCGATGATGATCCAGCGGACAAGGATCTGGTGAGGGCTGTTGCCAAAGGCATCGTTGACGAGGACCCGGGCGCTCTTAGCACCATCCATGGCGCTCCCGAAACGCCACTACTTGATTTGTGGACTCACGAATCCTGGCTGAACGTGAACAACATCTACACATACGGACCTGTCTACACGGCCGCGATCAGGGAGTACGGCAGGGGTATGCCTTTCTTCCTGATTGAGAGCGCCTATGAGTTCGAAAGTGGTACCGACGAGTACCGGGTCCGCATTCAGGCTTACCAGGCGATCCTCTCGGGCGCCTTTGGCCACCTCTACGGCAATAACCCGATATGGCATTTCGGGGGGCCCGGTCTCCATCGGCAAACATTGGGGTGGAAAGAGGCTCTCAACAGCCCGGGGGCAAAAAGCATGGAGGTGCTTTTCGCTTTCATGTCATCGACAAAGTGGTGGCTGCTCGAACCCGACAGCAAGAACAGACTGCTGGTCGATGGCACGGGCAAGGACATGGGGAGGGCGGTCGCCGCGACCGCAGGGGACGGATCCTATGCTGTCGTCTACCTGCCCGGCAACGGCCGCATTACAGTGGACCTGGCGCGGCTTTCGGCGGCTTCCGTCCGCGCCCGCTGGCGCGATCCGACCAGCGGAGAGGTGACGGATGTCGAAGGTTCTCCCTTCAAGGCGGAGCGCACGGTTTTCCAGCCGCCAGAGCTAAACAGCCGCGGATACAAAGATTGGATCCTGGAGCTGATAGCTCAAGGCCGCCCCGTAGCGCAAAGTCAATGAACGCGCGATTGCGTGCAGCAGGCAACGCAAGGCAAGACGTGCGCCGATTCCTCCGAAAGCATTAGACGTGCGCCACCGCAAAAGAGGTAAGCGTTGGCAACGCTTCCTCGAACGGGGAATCCTGGGCGTCCATTGGCGTTCTCCCCCGTTCCTTCAAGCCCAAGTAGCCTCCCGGATATCAATATCGGCTTGAGAAGAGGTGCGCGATGAAAGTCATGGTAACCGGCCATCAAGGCTATATCGGATCGGTGATGGTGCCGATGCTGCTTCGTGCCGGGCATTCGGTGACGGGCTATGACAGCGATCTCTACCGGCGCTGCACCTTTGCCGCTGGGGGCGAGCGGGCTTCAATTCCGTCCATCCAAAAGGACGTCAGGGACGTGCATGCGCGCGACCTCGAAGGGTTCGATGCCGTCATCCACCTTGCGGCCCTTTCCAATGACCCGCTGTCCGACCTTGATCCGGACATCACCTATGAAATCAACCATAAGGGCAGCGTCCGCTTTGCCAAGGCGGCCAAGGACGCCGGCGTGTCGCGCTTCCTGTTCGCCTCGTCGTGCAGCAATTACGGACAGGCGGGCGACGGGATGGTCGATGAAACCGGCGAACTGAATCCGGTCACGCCCTACGGTTGGTCGAAGGTCCTTTCAGAACGGGATATTTCCGAACTGGCCAGCAGCAGCTTTTCTCCCACCTATTTCCGCCCCGCCACGGCCTATGGGCTCTCGCCGCGGCTCCGTTTCGACATCGTGTTGAACAATCTGGTCGCGTGGGCGGTCACCAAAGGCGTCATCCTCCTGAAGTCCGATGGAACACCGTGGCGGCCGATTGTCCATATCGAGGACATTTCCAGGGCATTCATTGCCGGGCTGGAGGCGCCCCGCGAGGCCATTCACAATCAAGCCTTCAATGTGGGACGAACCGACCACAATTACAGGATCCGGGACATCGCCGAGATCGTCGCCGAGATCGTGCCCGATTGCCGGCTTGAACTCGCGCCCGACGCCGGACCCGACAAACGCTCCTATCGGGTCAACTTCGACAAGATCGCGCTTGCCCTTCCTGCCTTCAGGCCGCAATGGGATGCGCGCAAGGGTGCCGAGCAACTCTACCAGGCATACCGGAAGTCGAATGTCACGCTGGAGGAATTCGAGGGCCCGCGCTTCCAGCGTATCGGCCATATCAGGCATCTGTTGACCAGCGGACTTCTGGACGAGCGGATGCGGGTCGCTGGAGTATCCAAGCCATTGGAGGAGGCGCTCGGATAGCTGGATGGAACACCTGAACCCCGCCGGGATCGGCCCGCCGCCGGCAACCGGAGTCGGTCACGAGATTTATGCCCTGGCCGAACGTCTGTTTCCCATCTGCCGGAGCATCACGGGAAATGGCGTGCGAGCAACGCTGGATGTCTTGTCACAGCATATCGAGTTGGAACGGCACGAAGTGCCCACCGGGACGCAGCTGTTCGACTGGACCGTTCCAAAGGAATGGAACATACGCTCGGCAACCATCACGGGCCCGGACGGACAATCAGTCCTCGATTTTGCGGACTCCAACCTGCACGTCGTCAACTACAGCTTGCCGTTCAAGGGGATCCTGACGCTCGCCGAACTGAGGCCGCACATTCATACTCTGCCCGATCAGCCGCAGCTGATCCCCTACCGGACCAGCTATTACGCCCCGACCTGGGGCTTCTGCGCAGCCCACGTCCGTGTGGCTGACCTGCCCGACGGTTTCTACCATGTGGAGATCGACGCCGAGCTCGAGAACGGCACTCTCACATACGGCGAATACCTGCACCGCGGTCGGACCGAGCGGGAGTTCCTCCTCTCGGCGCACATTTGCCATCCCTCGCTTGCCAACGACAACTGTTCGGGCTTGGCGCTGCTGGCGATGCTGGCGAGAAGTCTCAAGGCAAGGAACACACGGTACAGTTACCGCTTTCTATTCGCTCCCGGCACGATCGGCGCGCTCGCGTGGCTGTCGCGCAATGAGGACCGTACATGTCTCATCGACCACGGTCTGGTGCTGTCATGCGTTGGCGATTCAGGAGGCCCGGCATACAAGCGCAGCCGCCGCGGCGACGCCTTCATCGACCGAGCCATGTCCCACGTGCTGGGGCATCGCGCCGGGGCAAAGCTGATGGATTTCTCCCCATATGGGTATGACGAGAGGCAATATTGTTCGCCGGGCTTCAATCTTCCGGTCGGCATGTTCCAGCGAAGCGTCCACGGCACATTTCCCGAATACCACACATCGGCCGACAATCTTGACTTCATCAGCCCAGAGCATCTCGAGGATTCCTTCCGCATCTTGATGGAGGTGATCGACATTGTCGAAGAGGACTGGACGCCGTTGAACCGCTTGCCCAAGGGCGAGCCGCAGCTCGGCAAGCGCGGCCTTTATGCAGCCGTGGGAGGGCAGAAGTCGTCGGGGGCGACGTCGATGTCCCTGCTTTGGGTGCTGAACCTCGCCGATGGGCAGCATTCGCTCCTGGCCATGGCTGAGCGCTCGAACCTGCCCTTCAAGGAACTGGCCGCCGCTGCGAAACTGCTGTTGGAATATGAGCTCCTGGTAGCCTTATGAGGCCGTTACGGTTCGCCGTCTGACAAGGGGCCAACTTTTGTCCCTTTCCGACATGGCCGTTGGCATCAAGGGCCATCCGATGGAAAAGGTGGGGTCATTGTAGAGGACGCCGGTCGACGCGTTGGGCGTATAGAACTGTGATATGAGATACGAGACCTCGGTGCCGTCGGTTAGGGTCTGGAGGCCGTGGGCGAAGCCGGCAGGGATATAGAGCTGCTTCATGTTTTCGGAAGTCAGCTCGAAACCAAGCCACTTGTAGAGTGTCGGCGAATTCGGACGCAGGTCCACGACGACGTCAAAAATCGCGCCGCGGACACAGGAGACCAGCTTGACCTCTGCGTAAGGCTCCTCCTGGTAGTGCAGCCCCCTGAGAGTTCCCTTTTTGATCGAATGAGCCCGGCTGTGCTGGACAAAGCGCGTCGCCAGACCACAATCGGCCATCTCCTTCTCACAGAAAAGTCGGGTGAAAGAACCACGGTCGTCAAGCATGGGAGTAGGCTCGATCACCCAGACCCCTTGAAGCTCCGTTTCGGTGAACTGCATGCCTTGACTCCCCGGCACCGAGCGAGACTGCCGCATCAATTGTCAGCGTCGCCAGCCCACGCTGTAAGGGCTACCTAAGCCTTAGGTGGCCTCTCCGATAGCGGTATGTGCGGATGAAAGCTGACCACCCGTTCGGCGAGCCTGGCGTCGGGATCGCCGCCGCTGGCTCGCTATAAGGATTAACGCGCCCGACGGATTGGCAAATCGAAGCGGAGAGGGCCGGATCCTAACCTGCCGTCATCTGCCTACTCAGGCGCGGCAGGCATGGGTTCTGCGGAGCGTACCCGCGGGTTAGGTAGAAGACAGGAGCGGGGAATGAATATTCAGGCTATCGAAACCGTTCGCGGTCACAGTGCGGCAAGCCGCGACGTCGGTTGCAGGCTCTGCGGGTCGCGCCTGCGCCACACCTTGGTGGATCTAGGCATGTCCCCGCCTTGCGAAAGCTTCCTTCAGGCCGAGCAGCTTGATCAAATGGAAGCTTACTATCCGCTCAACGTGCTTGTCTGCGACACTTGCTACCTGGTGCAGCTCAAGGAGTATCTGAGCCCCGAGACGATTTTCAGCGAATATGCCTACTTCTCTTCGTTCTCGTCCAGCTGGGTGGCTCATTCGAAAGTGTATTGCGAGGCCATCACCAGACGGCTTGGGCTTGGCCGTGACAGTCTTGCGGTCGAGCTCGCAAGCAACGATGGCTACCTGCTGCAGCACTTCCTGCCACTGGGCGTTCCTGTATTGGGCGTCGAACCGGCAACCAATGTTGCGCGCGCCGCGATCGAGAAAGGCGTGTCCACCAGGGTCGACTTCTTCGGGGTCCGGCTGGCAAATCAACTGGTCGGGGAAGGACGTCGCGCCGACCTGATCATTGGCAACAACGTCCTGGCACAGGTCCCAGACCTCAATGACTTCGTCGCCGGGATAAGAATCCTGCTCAAGCCTGAGGGCGTGGTCACGCTCGAATTTCCGCATATCGAGCGGCTGATGGCGGAGAACCAGTTCGACACCATTTATCATGAGCACTTTTCATATTTCTCGCTGCTGACGGTCGAGCTGATGGCGGCGCGCCACGGATTGCGGCTGATCGACGTCGAGGAGTTGCCCACCCATGGCGGCTCGCTGCGCGTCTATCTCGCCCATGATGGCAGTCGCTGGGGCGTGGATGACAGGGTGGGCAAACTTCTCGCCCGAGAAAAGCGGCACGGGCTAACGGAGATGATTACCTATGCCTCCTTCGGTCACAAGGCGCAGCGCGCCAAGCGCGACCTGTTGGCGTTCCTTATCTCGGCCAAAAACGAAGGGAGCAAGATTTGTGGCTACGGCGCTCCAGGCAAGGGCAACACGTTGCTCAATTACTGCGCTATCGGCACCGACTTCCTTGACTTCACGGTCGACCGTAATCCTTACAAGCATGGTCGCTTCACACCGGGGATGCATATCCCGATCAAATCCGTCGAGGCCATCGACGAAGTCCGGCCAGATTACATCCTGATCCTTCCGTGGAACCTGAAGGACGAGATCATCGAACAGATGCGCCATGTCGCCTCCTGGGGTGCAAGGTTTGTGGTCCCAATTCCTTTTGTGGCGGTGATCGATCCATCGGAGTTAGGCAGATGAAAGTTGTCCTCTTCTGCGGCGGTCGCGGAACCCGGATCCGCGACTATTCCGACAGTATACCCAAGCCGATGATCCCGCTTGGCCACCAGCCGATCCTGCGCCACGTGATGCAGTGGTACAGCGATTATGGACATGACGAATTCGTCTTGTGCCTGGGCTACAAAGCCAATGTCATCAAGGATTTCTTCCTCAACACACGGCCGCAGACCTTTTCCGATTGCGTGGTCACGCAGGGAGGTCAAGACGTGAAACTGCTCGGAGACCAGGCCAAGGACTGGAGCATTACCCTGCTTGATACCGGAGTCTGGCGCAATATCGGCGAACGCCTCTGGGCGGCAAGGGACCAGGTTAAGAACGAGAAGATGTTCCTGGCCAACTACTCCGATGGTCTGACCAACGTCGATCTCGACGACGTGGTGGCGAAATTCGAAGCCAGCGGCAAGATCGGTTGTTTTCTCGCGGTGCGCGCACCACTGACATACCATTTGGCCGATATCGCGGAAGACGGTCGCGTGCGTGAGTTCCGTACAACCGATACCTCGGAGATCTGGATCAACGGCGGCTACTTCCTGTTCCGCCCGCAAATCTTCGACTATATGCGCGATGGCGAGGAGCTCGTTCTGGAACCTTTCAGACGACTGATCGACGACAACATGCTCATGGCGTACAAACATGATGGCTTCTGGCGATCGATGGATACGCTGCGCGATTGGCAATCGCTCGAAGACATGGTCGAACGGGGCGACATGCCCTGGAATAGAAAAGTTACCGCCGAAAAAACCAGACGCGGTCTGGTAGTGGCCGCTTCGTGAGAGGGCTTGGCCTCGCACGTGGCGGGGAGGAACTCTCGATCCTCTGCCTTGGCGCCCATTCCGATGACATCGAGATCGGCGCCGGCGGCACTATCCTTGGTTTGATCGCGTCGGGGGTGAAACTGGACGTCCACTGGTGTGTGCTGAGCGCCGGCGGCCAGCGGTCGGCCGAGGCCCGCGCTTCGGCCGAAGCGTTCCTGAAAGGATCGAAGTCGTCGGTAATCGACATCGCGGATTTCGAAGACAGCTATTTCCCGGCCCATAGCCGGGCGATAAAGCAGCGGTTGATAGATCTAAGATCTCGCGTCCATCCCGACCTGGTGCTGACCCATGCTAGGTTCGATGCCCATCAAGACCACCGGGAGGTCAATCAACTGACCTGGAATGTCTTTCGCGATCACCTTGTGATCGAATACGAGATTCCCAAATGGGATGGCGATCTTTGCCAGCCAAATGCCTACGTGCCGCTCTGTGCCGCAGTGCTGGAACGCAAGATCGAGCTCCTGCAACAGCACTTCGGCACGCAGCGCTCCAAGGACTGGTTCGACCGCGACACATTCGCGGGGCTGGCGAGATTGCGCGGGATGGAGTGCAGGGCGCCGGAACATTTCGCCGAGGCGTTTACACTCAGAAAAGCCAGACTTCTTTAGCGGATTTCCGTCCCGATTTGCTTGAGGGCTTGTCTGAGCCAAGGGGGCACATGGTTCCTGGGGAAGACTTCGGGTCGGGCTTTGCCTTCAGGAGCCATCCTCGACGTTGTTGGTGATCTTCGCACACTTTTGGGACACCACGCTCTGCCAGATCGGGGTTACCGGCTCATGAAGTGGGTACGAGCCGGTGGGTTTCTGATTGCCGTTTGGTCTCACCGCTCGCTGGCCGAGGGTTCTGTGAGACCGCCGGCATCCGGGCCTGTGGATCGTCATTGTTGAAGCGACGAAACACGATCTGCGAGGGGCGGCCGACCAAAAATTGGCTTGCTCCCGAATCCAGGGCCTTCGCGTACACGCCCAGAGCACCATCGACGGCGTCTATGGTTTTCATGACGGCCGCGTCGTCGTGCGTGTAGCTGACGACGAGAGATGGCATGAGGACACCACGCTTGATCGTCTCCTGCAGGAACAGAGAACGGTATGTCTGCGAGGGCTTGCCGTCCTGGTCAAGCGTGGCGTAGGCGAGACAACTAGGACGGCCGACAACTTTGAAGTGCCGATCCAGTCGATGGCGTCTAGAAACCTCCGTGATACCTTCCTTCAATTTCGTTCCCTGACGGTGCAGGTGTTCAATGACGGACTGGTCCTGATAAACCCGTATGGTCGCGATGGCCGCGGCAAGCGCGTGGGTTTCCGCACCATGCGTGGTCGACAGCAGAAAGACACGGGGGCGATCCGTATGCTCGAGCCCACCCAGCCGCATATATTCGCGTTTGCCTGCCAGGGCGGAGACCGAGAAACCATTGCCAAGAGCCTTGCCGAATGTCGACAAGTCCGGTTCGATGCCATAGAGCCTTTGTGCTCCCGCTGCATGCCACCTGAACCCGGTGATCATTTCGTCGAGAATGAACAGCGCGCCATTTTCCCGGCAAAGACGCTGGACATTATGCAGGAAGCCGTCGGTCGGATCGTCGCCACGGGAAGGTTCCAGGATCAGAGCGGCTACCTTACCCGGGTGCCTGTCGAACAAATCCTTGACACTAGCGATGTCGTTGTACCGGAAAGTGAGGGTCAGGTTTTGAACCGCTTCTGGAATTCCCGCATTCATCGGTGTGGTCCCGATGAACCAATCGTCTGTCGAAAAGAAAGGGTGGTCGGCGCAGCACGCGACGAGATCGCGACCCGTGTAGGCGCGGGCAAGGCGGACGGCGCCTGACGTCGCGTCCGATCCGTCCTTGCAGAATTTTACCATCTGCGCGCCGACGAGTTCAAGGAAGGTTTCGGCGCAGTCAACCTCGATCCTTGCGGGGCGCGTGAAGTTGGCTCCGCCTGCAAGCGCCGCCTCCACCGCCCTGAGCACCGTTGGATATGCATGCCCCAGCCCGACGGAACGGTTGCCCATGCCGTATTCGATGTATTGGTTTCCATCGACATCCCAGACGTGGCACCCCAGACCACGTTCGATAAAGCCCGGCGCGAGAACGGGATACTGATCCTCGCCTTTCGCGTAGGTGTGGCTGCCGCCTGGGATCAGCTCACGGCCACGTTCTTGAAGGCGTCCCGATCTGCGAAAACAGAGGCTTTGCTCAGGCATGCGGACTGCTCCAGTTCGACAGAAAGTCTAGATGTCTGAGCCTGGATTTTCGCGTTCTCCATAAGGTCACCGGTTTAGCACTTATGGTGGATGGTTGGCGCGATTGTGCGGTCTTGTGCAGCAAACGCGCCAACTGACAAGCAGCATCAAGGCGCAAGCGACTCGCGCAGCATTTCCCCATGCCGGGAGCAGCTAATCGAGCGTAGGTTGGTTGAAGTAGGCTCAACACTGGGACCCTGGGGAACAGTCCGGCGTGTCCGAAATATGCTGATGAGCATTTGCGCCGCGGCTGCCGCGAACTACGACCACTGACCCGCGGACATCCCGGGAATTCCCGGCGATCCTGCCAAATAGCCGTCCCCTACGTGATCACGCCATTCACGGGAAAGAATCTTATGGTAAACAGCTAGCAGCGGTCGATTCCCCCCCGGGATGCAGCCGCTCAGAATGAAGCCCGCCCGGGTCGCTACCGTGGCGGGCTTTTCGTTGACCGCGACCCGCTTGGTGCGTTCGCTACATAAGACCGCGATCGTACATTGAGGGAAGGCGGCTTGTGATTGCGATCACCGTTCAGCCGCAGTTCCTTCCGCGAAGAGATCATTGACCTTGTATGCGACTTCCGTGCGGTTGGTCGCCTTGAGCTTTTTCATGATGTTGCGGATGTGCACCTTCACCGTGCTTTCGCGCAGGTTCAGTTCAAAGGCGATGATCTTGTTGGCCTTGCCGCGTCGGAGCGCCTGCGCGACCTCAGCTTGCCTGAGCGTGAACATGCCGGTCAAAGGCGCATCACGGCTGCCTGAATCTATCAGGTGCCGCATAGATAGAACGCTACTTGCCGGAACGAAGATGCCTCCCGCTGCCGCAAGATTGATTGCCTCGACACAGACATCGATCCCTACAGAGGTTGGAATGTAGCCACGCGCGCCACATTCGAGAGCCGTCAGTATCTGTGCAAGGTCTTCGGTGTCCGCCAAAATCACTACGGGCACCGACTTGAATTCGCACGAAATTCGCCTGATCTGGTCCGCGATACCCTGGTCGGTGACTTTCCGGCCACCTAGGTTGAAGAGAATGGCTGCAAGGGTCATCCCCTCTTTCGCGCGCCATTCGGCAATCGATCCCATGGCCTCGACGGCCATGCCGAGATCGTGGTCTTCCAGAGCCGATGCGAGACATTCGCGGTCGAGCGCCCTTCCGTCCAGGATGAGCAGACATTCCCTGCCTGCTCGTTGCACCATTCCCGCTCCGCCCGACGGGATTTCTGCCTGATCTGCCGAAGTATATTTATGCAGTCCTACTGTGGAGCCCATACTCTTACCCACCTTTTCCACGCGATCCGCCCTGCGGCGGCCAATTAGCCCCTCACTCTTCAGTTCCTTCAGAAATTGAAAAATAGCGCCCACCGTTTTGGGAGCTTCAGCTGGAATTTGCCCAGCCTTGCACCCACTGCTGTTCCCTGTTCCCAATCCCAACCAGAACAACCTGAGCTTATGGGCTATTTATGAGCCAGCGCTAACTTAGATTAACATTTGGTTAAATTTTTGAATCTGCGAAAACACTAACGGCTAGCCCCGCCGCGGGCGCTGCCGTTTTAGGTAAACATGCGAGCTGGCCAGTCGATGGATGTTCTGGAGCGTCTGAATACCGCAGGACATCGCAACGCTCTGAAGGTGAACCCATCCGAAGACGGCTGGCCTCGGCGGTCCTCATCCCATGGGCGTAGCCGAGGACTACCCCTCCGACAGTCAAAAGCCATGTATCTCCAAAGCATCGGTTGACTGCATAGGCGCCGGCACTGTCATCTAAGCGCCTGCTTCGCGCAACGCTCAACGAAAGGACCGCATAGGGCAGCTCCCTGGCGCTCCTTGGACGCTGTGGCAAATGCCAGCTCGTTTGGTTGAGAAGGGCAAGGCAAATCCGCCAGCATCCCTTGCGGACATGAAGGTCCGAAGCAGCACACGGTGCCGCCGCACTTACACCGACAGTGCTACGCTATGTATAGCTCGGGCTCAGGCGGTTCCCTGGGGATCATTCTCGGTCAGCCAAGATGCGTCCAGAACAGGTCCGGCATTCTGGACATCGGCTTCGAAGGCGTCGATCAACCTTTTGGCGGCTTTGCTGGCGATATGACTCTCAGGGTAGGTGGCCTTCACGGCCCGTGCACACTCGTAAACTTCCTTGAGTTTCCTAACCTGCTTGAGCCCTAACGCGCGATATACTCCCTGGCTGGTCATATCGCCTCTCCTCCCTGTAGTGGAATTCTCCGCTGCCCGGCCTACTATGCGCTGCATTGACAGAGGATTTCCTAGCTGAAAGCAAAAAACTGCGTGCGACTGTAGTAAGATCGTCGGCTTCCCGGGTCGAGGCGTTCTTTAGGGGGCCCGCCGGAACCAGGGCTTAGCCATTCGCGGGAGGGTACGACCAGCTTCGCGCCTCGTTCGCAGACCTGTTTGTTCTCGAAATTGTGCTCAGGTGCATGTTTTGGCGCGACTTTGATGGGGACATTCGATCACTCAACCCCAAGCGCTTTTGAGCGCACCATCACCTTGATTATCAAGGCCACGGAAGTGGCGTGGGGACGAGCATTGGCGCGCTCTACCATCGCCGGTGGAAGGCTACCCCCTTTGACTCACTTGCTCAGGACATCCAGCTGTCGAAAGATTAGCGATCGGACAGCTCGCTGTATCCGCGTCACAGGGCCAAACCAAGCGGGAACTCGTCGGCATGCAGGTGTCTCTGCCGGGACTGCTAATATGCGCGGCTATTTTGGTCACGTCCTACTATTCAAGGGGAATGCTGATCATCGGCTTGATCGCTTCCCAGGCTTTCGGCGCGACGGCCGTCATGACACTGACCTTTCTGGGGGGGGCATCTCCGTTGATCTATACCATGTTCGCGGCCTTGCTTGTCACGACCGTCGCTGCAAGACGCCGTATATGGCTTGATCTTGGACTCGTGTTCGGAAGCATCCGGCCGGTCTGGATCCTGACAAGCCTCATGCTGTACGCAATCATCGGATCATGGTTGTTTCCGAGATTCTTTGCGGGACAGACCGCCGTATTCGTGCAGTCCAAGACCCGCGGCATAGTCATAGAAGATTCCTTGGCGCCGGTTTCCGGCAACATTTCTCAGACCGGCTATTTCGTCCTTGGTGGACTCGCCGCTATAGCGCTTTGCGCCCTGCTGCTGCACTCCGACCGGATCGACCAGGTCCGGCGCGGCTTCTTCTTGTGGTGCGGCCTCCACACGGGGATGGGAGTCTTCGATTTCATCAGCAAGAACGTGGGCGCGGGAGACCTGCTGGCCCCCATCAGAACCGCCAACTACGCGATCATATCGAACGCGACGGAGGCCGGATTCGTGCGGATCACCGGACCTTTTTCGGAGGCATCTTCATTCGCCAGCGTTTCCCTCGCCTGCCTGGCATTCTGCTACAGCTACTGGAGAAAGACGAAATCACCGCTGGCCAAATGGCTGTCTGCCATCCTGCTCTTCCTGTCCATTCTGTCGACTTCATCGACCGCCTATGTCGGGCTGATACTGCTATGCATCCCGGTTGCTTTGTCGATGCTGGCCTCGGTCCTGAGGGGAAAAGTCGAGGGCGAAGAGATCCTCATAATGGCACTCATGGTGTTGGGCGGGACTGCCATATTGGGCATAAGTCTTTACAAGGCCGAGGCGTTTGACCCGTTCGTCAAGCTGATCAACAGCACTATCATCAACAAAGCGGATTCCGGCTCAGGCCATGAACGCACCTATTGGAATGTAAAGAGCCTGCAGTCTTTTCTCGATACCAGCGGACTGGGTGTGGGGTTCGGCAGCTCAAGAGCATCGAGTTGGCCCATTGCTGTCCTTTCCCAGTTGGGCTTGTTCGGGTCGCTGATGATGGG
>NZ_VFVC01000047.1:0-46352 GCF_006441575.1 Mesorhizobium sp. B2-4-12 | reverse complement strand
CCCCTAGTGGGGGAGATGTCCGGCAGGACAGAGGGGGGCACCGTAGGGCGCAAGGCCCGCAACATCGCGGAGGCCGAAATGCCTGACCGTTCCTTCCTCAACTGGCCCTTCTTCGAAGACCGCCATCGCGAACTCGCCGAACGCCTCGAACTCTGGTGCGCAAAAAACCTCCCCGTCGATCATCACGATGTCGATGCGGCCTGTCGCGAGTTGGTGGCCAGGCTCGGCAAGGACGGCTGGCTGCAGCCGACGGCGCTCGACACCGACAATCCCGGCCCTCTCGACGTGCGTGCGCTGTGCATCACCCGCGATACGCTGGCGCGCCATGACGGACTCGCCGATTTCGCCTTCGCCATGCAGGGGCTCGGCACTGGGGCGCTCAGCCTGTTCGGCACCCCGGAACAGCAGCGATGGCTGGCAAAGACACGCGCCGGCAAGGCGATATCCGCCTTCGCCCTGTCGGAGCCGCGCTCGGGATCCGATGTCGCCAATACCGAGATGACGGCGACCCGCGATGGCGATGATTATGTTCTCACCGGCGAGAAGACCTGGATCTCCAATGGCGGCATAGCCGATCTCTACGTCGTCTTCGCCCGCACCGGCGAGGCGCCGGGCGCCAAGGGGCTTTCCGCCTTCCTCGTGCCGGGCGACGCCAAGGGGCTTGGCATTGCCGAGCGGCTGGAGGTGATCGCGCCGCATCCGCTGGCGCGGCTTTCCTTCGACCAGGTACGGTTGCCTGCTTCGTCGCTGATCGGCAAGCCTGGCGATGGGTTCCGCATCGCCATGTCGGTGCTGGACGTGTTCCGCTCGACGGTCGGCGCGGCAGCACTCGGCTTCGCCCGCCGCGCGCTGGACGAGAGCATCAAACGGGTAGCCGAGCGCAAGCTGTTCGGTGCGCCGATGGCCGAGTTGCAGATGGTGCAAGGTCATGTCGCCGACATGGCGCTCGACGTCGATGCCGCGGCGCTTCTGGTCTACCGCGCTGCTTGGACCAAGGACATGGGCGCCGCGCGGGTAACGCGCGAGGCGGCGATGGCCAAGCTGTTCGCCACCGACAAGGCGCAGGAGGTGATCGACAAGGCGGTGCAGTTGCATGGCGGCGACGGCGTGCGCAAGGGCCATATCGTCGAGAGCCTGTATCGCGAGATCCGCGCGCTGCGCATCTACGAGGGTGCATCCGACGTACAGAAAGTAGTGATCGCGCGGCAAGTGATGGGCGCGGCCTGAGACAGGTCGCGTCGACGGACTGGATTGTTTGCGAACGCTGATATTGCGGACCCGATATTGGATAGACGGAGAGTTGAAATGCACGAGATCCTGCAGCCGGAAGGCTGGGCAAAACCGGTCGGCTACGCCAATGGCGTGGCCGCGCGCGGGCGTCTCGTCTTCGTCGGTGGACAGGTCGGTTGGAACAGGCAATGCCAGTTCGAAACCGACGACTTTGTCGGCCAGGTGAAGCAGACGCTGGAAAACGTCGTGGCGGTACTGGCCGAGGCTGGCGCTGGCCCACAGCACATCACCTCGATGACCTGGTATTTCACCGACAAAGCCGAGTATCTGGCCAACCTCAAAGGGCTAGGCGAAGCCTATCGCGCGGTGATCGGCCGGCATTTTCCGGCAATGGCCGCCATGCAGGTGATGGCGCTGGTCGAGGATCGCGCCAAGATCGAAATCCAGGCAACCGCCGTTATCCCGGAGTAACCGCCTATCGCTTCGTCATCCTGGGGCGAAGCAAGGAGCGCAGCGACGCAGCGCAGACCCCGGGATCCATTCCGTGAATCAAAGCGTTGCAGCGGCCCAGAATTCTCCTCCGCTGCACTCCATGGCCAAGATCGCGGCATGGATCCCAGGGTCTCCGCGACGGAGCTTCGCTCCTGCTCCGCCCAGGGATGATGAAGTTGGGGAAGCATCGCTGCTATTCGCGAAGTCCGGCCCGCCTCAGCAGCGGCAGCACGTGATCGCAGAAATAGGGCAGCTCCTGCGTATAGTTGACGAAGGACAGCGCGATGCCCTGGTAGCCATGCCCGGCAATAGCGGCCATCTCGGCAGCGATTGATTCCGGCGTTCCAACCAAGGGGTAGGTGCCGGCGCCGCCGGCAAAGCGCTGGCGGTAGCGGTCATAGGCGTGCGGGTCGTGCGACTGCGAGAATTCCTTCTTGCCGGCCATATGGGCATCGACCGCCTCATGGTCGGCCATCGTGACGGCATAGCTGTTATAATAGGCCTGCGCCTCCTCCATGATCGGGCGGCAGACGACATGCGCCACGGTGTAGACGCCGACATCGCGGCCAGCCTTGTCGGCCCGTTCACGGATATCGGCGACATGTTTGCCGGCATCGCCCATCTCGGAAAAGGTCGTGAAGAGATAGTCGCAATGGGCGGCGGCGAAATCGCGGCCCGGGCCGCCGAAAGCGGCGTTCATGGTCACCGGGCGTGGGACCTGCAGGCTGGCTGGACGGCTGACCGCTTCTTTCAGACGATAATGGATGCCTTCATAGTCGAGCGGCTCGCTCGATGCATAAAGCCGCTCCAGGATCTCAATCCATTCCGCTGCCTGCTCGTAACCCTTTTCCACGAGCGGCGTGCCGAACATGCCGAATTCCTTCGGGTTCCAGCCGCAGACGATATTGAGACCGGCTCGGCCCCCACTGATATGGTCGACCGTCGCCAGCGCCTTGGCGGCATAAAGCGGATGCACCAGCGGCACGTGCACGGTCATGAACAGGCCGATCTGCGCGGTGGCCGCGGCAAGAGCCGCCGCCCAGGTGAAGGTTTCGAATGACCATTCGCGCACCTTGTTGCGGCCGCCAAAACCGCGCCAGCGCGCGATCGGCAGCAGGAACTCGAGCCCGGCGCGGTCGGCGATCTGGGCCGCGGTCAGATTGTCCTGCCAGCTTGCCGTCCAACGCTCCGGCACATCGGTGATGGCAAGGCCGCCATCGGCGTTGGTCGAGAAGACGCCGAGCTTCAGTTTGTTTTGGCCGTGCAAGGGATGGGCTTTGGTCATCTCGGGAAACTCGCGGCGGGAGACCACACGCTAGGCCCGCGCGAAAATATTTCAAGCCTGAAATAGCTTCGCCTTGCCATCGTTTGCGGATATGGATTGGGCAGCACAAAAAGGGGATCGGCATGAGCGAATTCCGCCAGAAATGCATCGGCAAGACGAGGCTGGTCGGCTCCTTCGCCGCCATTCCGCATCCCGTCGTGGTCGAGGTGATGGCGCTCGCCGGCCTCGACTTCGTCTGCATCGACTGGGAGCACGCCCAGATTTCGCGCGACATGATCGAGACCATGGTTCGCGCGGCCGACGTGCATCGCGTGCCGGCGATGGTGCGCGTTCCCGGCCATGCGCCGGAAGCCATCCAGGCAGCGCTCGACAGCGGCGCACAGGGCGTGCTGATCCCGCGTGTCTCGACATCAGCCCAGGCCGCGATGGCGGTGAAAGCCTCGCGTTATCCGCCGCTGGGCGAACGCGGCGTCGGACCCGGCCGGGCCGCTGGCTATGGCTATCGCATTCCCGAATATCTTGCCGGCGCCAATGAGCGGATCGTCGTCGCGGTCCAAGTCGAGACATCGGAGGGGCTCACCAACATCGAAGCGATCGCGACCGTCGACGGCGTCGACATGATCTTCATCGGGCCCGGCGATCTTTCGGTGTCGATCGATGCGATGGGACCGAAAGGCACGGACAAGCTCAATGAGGCGATCGGCACAATCATCGGCGCGACGATCGCACACGGCAGGACCGCAGGCATATTTTGCGCCAGCCCACAGAATATCAGCCGATGGGCAGCCATCGGCGCGAGTTTCTTCGTGCTGGCCAGCGACACGATGTTTCTTGGTGCTGGCGCCGCGGCCAACTGTGCTGCCGCGCGCGCCGAACTGGCGCAAAACGGGCGCAGCTAGGCAAACAGGGGTCTCGGCGAGGCAACAGGCCGGTCAAACTTTTTAAGCTTAAAACTTTCGCCTTGAAAAGCGCCCCACTTTGGATAAGCATTCGAAGTCGATGGTGGCTGCCGTGCCGAGGAGGTTGCCGGCCAGTCCATCATGGTGCTTAGGGTGGAGGGGTTCAGTCCTTGTCGTTCGTGCTGCCCCAGTCATCGTCCAGCGCGCGCTATGCTTTCGATGGCGTGCGCGCCCAGATCCGCGACCTTCATACTGAAAACATCGCCAACCTCGCCGTGCGCGCGCGGGAACTGGGTGATGTGATCGCGCTCTGGTACGGCGAAGGCGACATGGTGACGCCGTCCTTCATCCGCGACGCCGCCAAGGCGGCTTTCGACGAAGGCCTGACCTTCTACGTTCCCAACATGCGCGGCCATGGCCCGTTGAATGAAGCGCTGTCGGAGTACCAGTCGCGCATCCATGGCCGGCCGATCCCGATCCCACGCACCACGGTCACACCGGGCGGCATGCAGGCGCTGTATCTTGCGCTGGAACTGCTGGTCGATACCGGCACCAACGTCATCTATGTCGCGCCGCAATGGCCCAACATCCATAACGCCATCCACCTGATCGGCGGCGAGCCGCGTCCATTTTCGCTCGATTTCAAGGGCGACTGGCACCTCGACCTCGACCGGCTGTTCACCACCTGCGACGCACGCACCCGCGCCATCTTCCTGTCGACGCCGTCCAATCCGACCGGCTGGACCGCGTCGCGCGCGGAAATGCAGGCGCTGCTCGACTTCAGCCGGCGCACCGGCATCTGGATCATATCAGACGAGGTCTATGGCCGGCTCTATTTCGACGGCGACGTCGCGCCCTCCATCCTGCAGATCGCCGAGGACGGCGACCGCGTGCTGTCGGTCAACAGCTTTTCGAAAGCCTGGGCAATGACCGGCTGGCGCATTGGCTGGCTGACCCATCCATCGGGTGTCGCCGACCAGCTTGGCGCCATGACCCAGTACATCAACAGCGGCACCGCCGCGCCGATCCAGGCCGGCGCGGTTGCCGCCATCCGCCAGGGCGAGCCGCTGGTCGAGGAGATCCGGCAGCGGATCAGGACCGGCCTCGATCTTGCTTATGACCGATTGGCACGGATTCCCGGGATTGTGCTGTCTAAGAAACCGCGCGGCGGCATGTATGCCTTTTTTGCCCTTGAGGGCGAAAATGATGCCCGGCAGGCCTGCGCCAGGATCCTCGAGACAGCGCGGGTCGGGCTGGCGCCCGGCCATTTGTTCGGAAGCTCCTCGGCGGCATTCCTGCGCATGTGCGTCTGTCGCGATCGCGATCAGATAGAAACCGCGCTCGACCGCATGGTCGTCGCCATGAATTGACGCCCCGCTGGGAGGTGGGACGGCAAGAAACCGTGCGGGACCTGCCCCGCCCGATCAACAACCAGAGGGGACACCCCGGAGGGAACACCAATGAAGCTCACCCGTCGCAATCTCATCCTGCTCGCCGCCGCCATCGGCATCGCCGCCGGACCAGCCACCGCCTATGCCGCCGATGTGCTCAATGTCGGCGCCTACCCCACCAACCCGCCCTTCGAGTACAAGAACGAGAGCGGCACCTTCGAGGGTTTTGAAGTCGACATCGTCAACGAAGCGGCCAAGCGCGTCGGCATGACCACCGACATCGCCGACCTCGGCTTCCAGGCGCTGTTCGCCGCCACCACCTCGAAGCGCATCGACGTCGCCATTTCGTCGATCACCATCACGCCGGAGCGGCTGAAGTCGCAGTCCTTCACGCAGCCCTATTATGATTCAGACATGGGCATCGCGACCAAGACCGACAGCGCGATCAATGCCGAGGCCGACCTCAAGGGCAAGATCGTCGGCGTGCTGTCCGGCTCGACCGGCGAGACCTGGGTCAAGGCACATCAGGAGGCCGACGGCTTCAGCGACGTGAAGGGCTATGACACGCAGCAGAACCTTCTGCTCGACCTCAGCGCCGGCCGCGTCGATGCGGCCGTCAGCGACATTCCGGGCATGCAGTACTCCTTCACCAAGATGAAGGATCTGACGGTCAAGCAGCGCATCAAGACCGGCGAGCAGTACGGCCTGATGATGACCAAGGACCACCCGCTGCTCGGCAAGCTGAACGATGCGCTGAGCGCGATGAAGAAGGACGGCACGCTGGCGGCGATCCACAAGAAGTGGTTCGGTAGCGACGCGCCGGCGGACTCTTCGACGGTCAAGGAAATGCCGCTGCCGAAGGCCTGATCGGCGATTGACAAAAAGGGACCGTGCCGGCTCGCAGGCGGCACGGCTCCTGCATTCGATCCTCCCCCGGGATCGCGTTCGGTGCAGTAACCGATTTGATGTTCCGGGCCATCTCCCTTTGATGCAATTCCAGGCGGAAAACCGTCTCATCCCTTTCCTGGAATTGCGCTGGCGTCACGGGACGCAAAACAGTTCGGAAACGCTCCCATGTCGCTGATCGACACCTTCTTCAACGCCGATGTCATTGCGTCCAGCCTGCCGGCGCTGCTGCGCGGCTTCCTGAACACGCTGCTGCTGGGATTGCTCAGCATCGGCATCGGCATCCCGATCGGCCTGGTGATCAGCCTGCTGCGGCTCTATGCGCCAAAGCCGCTGCAGTGGCTGGCGGTCGGCTATACCGATATCTTCCGCGCCTTGCCGGTGCTGGTGGTGCTGATCCTGATCTACTACGCGCTGCCTTTCCTCGGCATCCGGCTGTCGTCCTGGGCGTCCGCAGTGACGGCGTTCGCCATCATCATGTCGGCCTATTCGGCGGAAGTGTTCCGGTCCGGCATAGAGAGCATTCCGCGCGGCCAGTTCGAGGCGGCGCAGGCGCTCGGCCTGCCATTCCTTTTGACCTTGCGCAAGGTTGTGCTGCCGCAGGCGGTGCGTGTGGTCATACCGCCGATGACCAGCAACTGCGTCTCGATGTTCAAGGACACTTCGCTCGCCTC
This sequence comes from Mesorhizobium sp. B2-4-12, assembly GCF_006441575.1. Lineage (NCBI taxonomy): Bacteria > Pseudomonadati > Pseudomonadota > Alphaproteobacteria > Hyphomicrobiales > Phyllobacteriaceae > Mesorhizobium > Mesorhizobium sp. B2-4-12. The sequence goes on along the minus strand of NZ_VFVC01000047.1, from coordinate 39,475 downwards.
GACCGTGGCACTGCCGGAGCTCTTGAAGGAAGCGACCAACGCGCAATCGCTCTACGCCAACCCCTCGCCGCTGATCGGCGCGGCGCTCGTCTATCTTATTTTCCTCTGGCCGATGGTGCGCCTCGTCAGCCTGCTCGAGCGCCGCTTCAAGACCGAAAAGTCGCGCTGATAGCCCCAATCCCATCTGCAAAAAACATTTCGCAGGAGACAACCTTGAGCAATTCCCAATCCGCCAGCGGCGGCTTTCCCGTCGACACCATCCGCGGGATGTTCCCGGCATTGCAAAGAGCTGGCGACTTCATCTTCCTGGACAACGCCGCCGGCGCGCAGATCCCGCAAAGCGTGCTCGACGCGGTGACCAACCACCTGGTTTCGCACAATGTACAGCGCGGCGGCCGCTATGGCCGCAGCGTCACGGTCGACCAGTCGGTCGCCGATGCACGGACAAGCGTTGCGCTGCTGATCAACGCCTACAGCCCGGCGGAAATCTGCTTCGGCATGAACGCCACCTCGTTCATCCGCCTCGTCAGCCTCGGCATCGGCCAGATGCTGCAGGAGCGCGACGAGATCGTCGTCACCGATATGGACCATGACGCCAACATCGCCACCTGGCTGGCGCTGGAATCCGCCGGCGCAAAGTTCAAGTGGTGGCGCATGCGCGAGGATGGGAATCTGCATGTCGACGACCTCAAGCCGCTGGTTTCCGATCGCACCCGCCTTGTCGCCTGCACGGTGACGGCGCATTCGATCGGCTCGATTGTCGATGTCGCCTCGGCGGCCAAGATCGCCCACGCCGCCGGCGCCGAGGTGTTCCTCGACAGCGTGCATTACGGGCCGCATGGGCTGATCGACGTTCAGGCCTGGGACTGCGATTATCTCGTCTGCTCGGGCTACAAGAATTTCTCGCCGCATATGGGCTTCCTGTGGGGTCGCTTCGAGACGCTGAAGCGGTTGCCGACCTTCCGGGAGGACTTCATTCCGGACGAACCGCCCTACAAGGTCGAGGCCGGCACCTTCATATACGAGAACGTCTCCGGCATGGACGCGGCCGTGCAGTATCTGGAACTGATCGGACGCAACCTTGCGCCCTCGAACAACCGCTCGCGGCGCGAAAACATCGTTGCTGGCATGGGCGCCATCCGCGACTACGAATTGGTGTTGGCGCGCGAAATGCTCGCCGTGCTCAAGGGCTGCGGCGCAACCATCTATGGCGTTGCCGACGAGGCCCGCATCAACGAACGCGTGCCGACCTTCTGCTTCAATATCGGCAGGCTGTCACCGCAGAAAATCGTCGAGGAAATGGCCGACATGCAGATCGGCATCCGCGACGGCCACATGTACGCGCCACGGCTGATGAAGCGCCTCAACCTGTCGATGGACAGCGGCGCGATCCGCGCCTCGCTGGTCCATTACAACACGGTCGAGGAAATCCACCGTTTCGGCGAGGCGCTGCGCGCCATTATCGCCAAGCTGTCGTAATCCCGGGAAATCGGGCTCTCCTTGAGGTCGTCATCCACGGGCGAAGCAAGGAGCGAAGCGACGCGGCGCAGACCCGAGGATCCATGCCGTAACATGCGAGCGCCGCTCAAGGTGCAGAACTCTTCTCCGCTGCACGTTTCGGCTGAGGTAACGGAATGGATCCCAGGGTCTGCACGGCGCTTCGCGTCGCTCCGCCCTGGGATGACGAAGAGACGTTAAGCCGCCTTCTTCTTCGCCAACCTCGCCTTGATGCTGGCCACGTCGGCGCGCGGCGTCGCGGCGAACAGGGTCTTGGTGTAGCTGTGCTTGGGGTCGGCGAAGACCTCGTCGCGCGAGCCGTATTCGACCGCCTCGCCCAGATACATCACCATGACGTCGTCGGCGATGTAGCGCACGACGGACAGGTCGTGGCTGATGAAGACATAGGTCAGCTGGAATTCGTCCTGCAGGTCGGCGAGCAGATTGAGCACCTGCGCCTGCACCGACAGGTCTAGCGCCGAGACCGGCTCGTCCAGCACCAGCAGGCTCGGATTGAGCATCAGCGCGCGGGCAATGGCGATGCGCTGGCGCTGGCCACCCGAGAACATGTGCGGATAGCGGTTGTAGTGCTCGTGACCGAGACCGACCTTCTTCAGCATCTTCATGGCGAGGTCGCGCCGGTCCGCCGCCGACTTGTCGGTGTTGATCAGCAGCGGTTCGCCCAACACGTCGCCGATCTTCTGGCGCGGATTGAGAGAGCCGTAAGGATTCTGGAAGACGATCTGCACCTTGCGGCGCATCTCCCTGGTCAGACCGCCCCTGGCGATGTCGACCTTCTTGCCGTCGATGAACAACTCGCCCGCTGTCGCCGGATCGATCAAGGTGATGATACGGGCAAGCGTCGACTTGCCGCTGCCGCTTTCGCCGACGATGGCCAGCGTCTTGCCCTTGTCCACGTTGAAGGAGACGCCCTTGACCGCATGCACGGTGCGTGGTCCGGTGAACAGGCCGCCGCCGACATGGTAGTCGCGCACGATGTTGTTGCCTTCGACGACCCTGGTCATGCTCTGGCTCCCGACGGGGCCGGCTCGAACATCACCTCGGAGACGGTCGGCAGCCGGTCGCCGACGGCGTTTTCCGGCAGCGCCGACAGCAGCGCGCGCGTGTAGTTGCTCTTCGGCGATTCAAACAGCGACAGCACGTCGGCCTCTTCCATCTTGCGGCCCTTGTACTGGACGATGACGCGGTCGGCTGTCTCGGCCACCACGCCCATATTGTGGGTGATCATGATCAGGCCCATGCCGTATTTGGCCTGCAGCGAGACCAGCAGGTCCAGTATCTGCTTCTGGATGGTGACATCGAGCGCGGTGGTCGGCTCGTCCGCAATCAAAAGCTTCGGATTGCAGGCAATGGCGATCGCGATCATGATGCGCTGGCATTGGCCGCCCGACATCTGATGCGGGAAGGAACTCAACCGCAATTCCGGATCGGCGATGCCGACCAGCTTCATCAGTTCGATGGCGCGTGCGCGGCGCTGGGCGCGGTCCATGCCCATATGGAAGCGCAGCACCTCCTCGATCTGGAAACCGGCGGTGAAGCACGGGTTGAGGCTGGCGATCGGCTCCTGGAAGATCATCGAGATGTCCTTGCCAATGATCTTGCGCCGCTCGGACGGGCTGAGCTTCAAGAGGTCGACACCGTCGAAGGCCATGCGGTCCGCCTTGACCGTCGCGGTGTTGGGAAGAAGCCCCATCACGGCCAGCATCGACACCGACTTGCCCGAACCGGATTCGCCGACGATCGCCAGCACCTCGCGCGGCTCGATCGAAAGGTCGATGCCTTGCACGGCCATGAACGGGCCGGCAGCGGTGTCGAAGGAAACGGTGAGGTTCTTGATCTCGAGCAAAGGCATGCTCACGACCTCTTCAGCTTGGGGTCGAGCGCGTCGCGCAGGCCGTCGCCGATCAGGTTGATGGCGAAGACGGTGATGAGGATGGCGAGGCCCGGGAAGGTCACCACCCACCAGGCGCGCAGGATGAACTCGCGCGCTTCGGCAAGCATGGTGCCCCATTCCGGAGTCGGCGGCTGCGCGCCCATGCCGAGGAAGCCAAGCGCGGCCGCCTCGAGGATGGCATTGGAGAAGGACAAAGTCGCCTGCACGATCAGCGGCGCAATGCAGTTGGGCAGGATGGTGACCAGCATCAGCCTGAGATGGCTGGCGCCGGCGACCTTGGCCGAGATCACATATTCACGGTTCTTCTCCGCCATCACGGCGGCGCGGGTCAGGCGCGCGAAATGCGGCTGCAGCACGAAGGCGATGGCGATCATGGCATTGACGAGGCCGGGGCCAAGCACCGCGACCAGCACCAGTGCCAGAAGCAGTGACGGGAAGGCCAGGATGATGTCCATGACGCGCATGATCAGCGTGTCGACCCAGCCCCGGCAATAGCCGGCAAGCAGACCGAGGATGACGCCGGAGATCAGCGCGGTGGTGACGACGACGAAGCCGATGGCAAGCGAGAAGCGCGAACCGTAGACCAGGCGCGAGAGGATGTCGCGGCCAACGGCATCGGTGCCAAGCAGGAACTGGGCGTTGCCGCCCGCCTGCCAGGCCGGCGGCGTCAGGAAGAAATCGCGGAACTGGTCGTCCGGCGAATGCGGGGCGAGCAGCGGCGCGAAGATGGCGATCAGGATCAGCAGCGCGAAGACGACGAGACCTATCACCGCGCCCTTGTTGATGGAGAAGTAATGCCAGAACTCGGCGAACATCTGCAGTCGCGCGTCCTGCGGTTTGACGACGGTCGCGGCTTCGATGGTGGCTGGGCCTTCATTGGTCATGTCAATTCGCCCGTATGCGCGGGTTGATGACGGCGTAGAGCACGTCGACGATGAGATTCACCGACATGACGATCAGCGCGATCAAAAGCAACCCGCCCTGCACGGTGAAATAGTCGCGCTTGGAAATGGCGTCGATCATCCATTTGCCGATGCCGGGCCAGGAGAAGATGCTCTCGGTCAGGATGGCACCGGTGAGCAGCGTGCCGACTTGGAGGCCGATGGTGGTGACGACCGGGATCAGCGCGTTGCGGAAGGCATGCAGGCCGATGACGCGGCGTGGCGCCAGGCCCTTGGCGCGCGCCGTGCGCACATAGTCTTCACCCAGCACTTCGAGCATCGCCGAGCGCGTCTGCCGGGCGATGACGGCGAGCGGTATGGTGCCGAGCACGATGGTCGGCAGGACGAGGTGCGACAGCGCCGAGCGGAAGGCGCCCTTCTGTCCGGAAATCAGAGAATCGATGGTCATGAAGCCGGTCACCGGCTTGAAGAAGTAGAGAAGGTCGATGCGGCCGGAGACCGGCGTCCAGTGCAGCATGCCGGAGAAGACGATGATCAGCAGCAACCCCCACCAGAAGATCGGCATGGAGTAGCCCGCAAGGGCCGTGCCCATGGTCAGCTGGTCGAACCAGGAGCCACGGCGGATCGCGGCGAAGATGCCGAAGGCGACACCGAAGACGACGGCAAAGATCATCGCGAAGATGGCGAGTTCGACCGTTGCCGGAAACCGCACCAGGAAATCCTTGAGCACCGGCGTCTTGGTGGAGAACGAAGTGCCGAAATCACCGCCGAGGATGTTGGTCAGATAGGTCAGATATTGTTGCCAGATCGGCTGGTCGAAACCGAACTGGTGCATCAGCGCCGTGTGACGTTCGGGCGACAGGCCACGTTCGCCCGCAAGCACCAGCACCGGATCACCGGGCAGGATGCGCACGAAGCCGAAGGCGAGGATGGTTATCCCGATGAAGGTCGGGATGATGAGGGCGAGCTTGCCGAGGATATAACGCAGCATGGCGGGCGAGGTGGGGCGGCACCCTGTGGCGCCGCCCCGTTTCGCGAACCTTATTCGGCGATATCGACGCCGTCAAAGCGATGGATGCCGAGCGGATCCATCGCAAAGCCGGTGACGGTCTTCTGCATCGGCATGAACACCTTCGAGTGGGCGAGCGTTGCCCAAGGTGCCTGCTCCTTGAAGATGACTTGTGCCTTTTCGTAGAGCTTGGTGCGCTCGGCCTGGTCGGAAACCGTCTTGGCCTTGTTGATGAGCGCGTCGAAGTCCTTGTTGCACCATTCCGCGCGGTTGTTCGAACCGACGGAAGCGCAGCTCAGGAGCACGCCGAGGAAGTTGTCCGGATCGCCATTGTCGCCGGTCCAGCCAACGATGACGGCGCCGTCGTGATCGACGGCGGAAGCGCGCTTGAGGTATTCGCCCCAGTCATAGCTGACGATGTTGACGGTGACGCCGACCTTGGCGAAGTCGGCCTGGATCAGCTCGGCGGTGCGGCGCGCGTTCGGCATGTATGGGCGCGACACGGGCATCGCCCAGACGTTCATCTTGAGGTCCTTGACGCCGGCTTCCGCGAGCAGCTTCTTGGCCGCATCCGGATCGTACGGATCGTCCTTCACTTCCTTGTTGTAGGACCACATGGTCGGGGGGATCGGGTTGATCGCCACCTGGCCGGCGCCCTGGAACACGGCGTCGATAATGGCCTTCTTGTTGATGGCCATGTTGAGCGCCTTGCGGACGCGCACATCATCGAACGGCTTCTGCTGGGTGTTGTACATCAACGCGCCAACGTTGAGGCCTTCCTGCTCCGCGACGGTCAGGTTCGGATCAGCCTGCAGACCTTTGATATCGGCCGGTGCCGGGTAGGACATGATGTTGCATTCGCCGGCCTTGAGCTTCTGCGCGCGCACCGCCGGATCGGTGGTGATGGCGAAGACCAGATCGTCGATCTTCTGCTTGCCGCCCCAGTAATCCGGATTGGCCTTGTAGCGGATGGCCGCATCGGTCTGATAGTCGACGAAGATGAACGGACCGGTGCCGACGGGCTTCTGGTTGAACAATTCAGGCGTCTTGTCCGCCTGCAGCTTGTCGGCATATTCCTTCGAGACGATGGAGGCGAAATCCATGCCCAGCGTTGGGATGAAGGTGATCGCCGGCTCCTTCAGGCTGAACTTCACCGTCAGGTCGTCGACCTTCTCCACCTTGGAGATGTTATCGCCGAACTGGTCATTGTAGTACTGGTAGGCGATGCCCGGAATGTACTGGAACCAGGGACCGTTCTTGTCGACCTGACGCTGGAAGGAGAACACCACATCGTCGGCGTTCAGGTCGCGCGTCGGCGTGAAATAGTCGGTGGGGGCGAACTTGACGCCCTTGCGCAGCTTGAAGGTGTATTCCTTGCCGTCGTCGGAGATCGTCCAGCTCTCGGCCAGGCCGGGCGAGATCGTGGTCTTGCCATGATCGAATTCGACGAGACGGTTGAAAACGGTACGCGAGGACGCATCGAACGTCTGTCCAGCGGTGTACGGCGCCGGGTCAAAACCTTCCGGCGAAGCTTCAGCGCAATAGACCAAGGTTTTCGCGTTGGCCACGCCCCCCAGGACGCTTGCAGCCAGCAACGCGGCTGCAAAAGTCAATTTCTTCTTCATTGAGCACTCCCTAGATGTTCTTCCAAGCCCCTCTATCAGGCTCGCGAAGCGCGCATATAAGCACCGTTTTTCCGGCTTTGGAACACCCCGCTTGCTTACCCGGCGGGAAGCAGGAAAAAAATCCGCGATTTCGCTAAACGGCAGAAAAAATTAGCAGTTCTTTCCATTCACGATATTATTAACGACCGCATTTTTTTATTGATCGGCGGTCTCCCGTGATATCGGCGCCGTGTGAGCCTTCGCCCGACCCGGATGTGGAAAGATAGCGGGTCCGAGTGTCGCCCGCGGGAAAGATTTTCGGCGGCAAATCTTTCGGGCGCCCTGCCGCAAGGGCAAGACTTGCACCGCCGCCGATAGAGGCAATACATAGATGGATATGCTGGCGGCAGCGGAGGATGTCTCTGTCAATTCGGAGGCGAGCGCGGCGCAGCTGGCAAGAGACGGGCGAACAAGAACTGTCGAGGAGGAACGGGTGGCAAAAGCATCGAAGGCGCCGGTGAAAGCGTCGGCCAAGGCAGCCGCGAAACCAACCGGCGCCGAGGGGCAAGGTAAAGCCGCCGCCAAAGCCGCGCCCGCCGAGACGGTAGCAAAGCCTGCCAGGAAGGCACCGGCGGCGAAAACGGCGGCGACGGCCAAGCGCGCCACCAAACCGGCGGTGAAACCCGCTCCGGCGAAGACCTCTTCGGCAAAGGCTTCTCTCGCAAAGACCGCGGCGAACAGGTCCGGAGCGTCGAAGGCTGCACCGCCGGCAGAGGCATCGATCCCGGCGCCGGCAGCCGGCCAGCGGCTGCCAAAGGCACTCACCGAGCTCGCCGCCGGCCTGCCGGACAAACCGTGGCTGAAAAGCTATCCGAAGAACATGCCGGCCGAGATCGGCCCCCTTCCCTACAGCTCCATCGGCGACTTCCTTGTCGCCGCCTGCAAGCAGTTTGCCGGCCAGCCGGCTTTCACCTGCATGGGCAAGTCCATCACCTATGCGGAACTCGAGCGGCTTTCGGCGGCTTTCGGCGCCTATCTGCAGTCGACGGGACTGCAGAAGGGCGCGCGCGTCGCGCTGATGATGCCGAACGTGCTGCAGTATCCGGTGGCGATGATGGCCGTGGCCCGCGCCGGTTACACGGTGGTGAACATCAATCCGCTCTACACGCCGCGTGAACTGGAACATCAGCTCAAGGATTCCGGGGCGCAGGCCATGGTCATCCTCGAAAACTTCGCCGGCACCTTGCAGGCCGTGGTCGCGCGGACGGCGGTCAAGCACGTCGTCGTCGCCGCCATGGGCGACATGCTCGGCGGGCTGAAAGGCACGATCGTCAATCTGGTCGTACGCCGCGTCAAGAAAATGGTGCCGGCCTGGTCGCTGCCTGGCCATGTCAAGTTCAACGCCGCCCTCAAGGCTGGCAGCGGCATGAATTTCAAACCGGCCACGGTGGCCGCCAATGATATCGCCTTCCTGCAATATACCGGCGGCACCACGGGAATCTCGAAAGGCGCGATCCTGCTGCACAGCAATGTGCTGGCCAATGTCGCGCAGAATTCGCTGTGGGTGGAGGACGCCTACACGATCAAGCCGAAGCCCGCGCATCTCAACTTCGTCTGCGCCCTGCCGCTCTACCATATCTTCGCGCTGACGGTGAACGCGCTGATGGGCATGCAGCAAGGCGCCCAGAACATCCTCATTCCCAACCCGCGCGACATACCGGGTTTCGTCAAGGAACTCCGGAAATATCCGGTGCATATCTTTCCCGGCCTTAACACGCTGTTCAACGCGCTGCTCAACAATGAGGATTTCCGCAAGCTCGACTTCAAGCCGCTGATCCTGACGCTGGGCGGCGGCATGGCGGTCCAGAAGGGCGTCGCCGAACGCTGGAAGGCGCTGACCGGCTGTCCGGTCAGCGAAGGCTATGGTCTCTCGGAGACCTCCCCCGTGGCCACGGCCAACAAGTTCAGTTCCGGCGACTTCACCGGCACCATCGGCCTGCCGCTGCCCTCGACCGAGATCGCCATCCGCGACGATGACGGCAACAACGTGCCGCTGGTCGAGGTCGGCGAAATCTGCATACGGGGACCGCAAGTGATGGCCGGCTACTGGAACCGGCCGGACGAGACCGCCAGAGTGATGACCAAGGACGGTTTCTTCAAGTCGGGCGACATGGGCTTCATGGATGAGCGCGGCTACACCAAGATCGTCGACCGCAAGAAGGATATGATCCTCGTCTCCGGCTTCAACGTCTATCCGACGGAACTCGAGGAGGTCGTTGCGCTGCATCCAGGCGTGCTCGAGGTGGCGGCGATCGGCGTGCCGGACGAGCATTCCGGCGAAGTGCCGAAGCTGTTCATCGTCAAGAAGGATCCTGCCCTGACCGTCGAAGCCATCACCGCTTATTGCCGCGAGAACCTGACCGGCTACAAGCGGCCCAAATATATCGAGTTCAGGACCGAATTGCCGAAGACGCCGGTCGGCAAGATCCTGCGACGGGCGCTGCGCGGCTGATTTCAGTGGGTGACGGTACCATCGGCGACGAGGCGCCGGACAAGGATTTGCCGGACCGGCGCCCGCGCCTCGACCCGGCGGCGTTCATCAAGGCCAACATGCGCCTTGTGCCGGTGCCCGCGCTTCCCGAAATCCAGTTCTACACCGCCCACCCGGGCAGCGGTTTGAGGCGCCTCGTCGACCCTGGTGACGATGCGGACGACGAACTATCGGAACCCCAGCCGCCCTACTGGGCTTATGCCTGGGCCGGCGGCGTCGTGCTGGCGCGCCACATCCTCGACCATCCGACGACCGTGGCAGGCCGCCGCGTGCTCGACCTTGGGGCCGGCTCCGGCATCGTGGGAATCGCCGCGGCGAAGGCTGGCGCGCGCGAGGTGATCGCAGCCGAAATCGACCGCAATGGCGTTGCCGCGCTGGCTCTCAACGCTGCCGCCAATGGCGCCGCTATCGCCGTGATTGGACACGATATCACCGCGGGGCCGCCACCCGCCGTGGACCTGGTGCTCGCCGGCGACGTGTTCTACGGGCAGGATGTCGCCTTGAGGGTGATGCCTTTCCTCGACCGCTGCCTCGCCGCCGGCATCGAGGTCCTGGTCGGCGACCCGGGCCGGACCTATCTGCCACGATCACGGCTGCGCCTGCTTGCCGAGTACCAGGTGCCGGATTTCGGCGAGGCGAAAGAGGCCGCGCTGAAGCCGAGCGGCGTCTTTCGTTTCGAGGCCGGGACCGCGCCCGCCCTGCCCGGAGCGATCAAACGGTCTCCCTGACCCGCGCCGAAAGGAAGTCCGGCAGATCGGCAACCGAATCCAGGATGATGTCGGCAATCTCGGCGAGCGACTCGCGTGTGCCGGTGCCGGAGAGCACGCCGACCGCCAGACCACAGGCACCGGCGCGTGCCATTTCGAGATCGTGCCTGTTGTCGCCGACCATGGCGATTTCCGCCGGCTTCAGGCCGGTGAGGTCGCAAAAAGCCTGGATGGTGTCGGGCGCGGGCTTGGGACTGGCCACAGCGTCATAGCCATAGGCGGCGTCGAAAAGCTGGGCGACACCGAGCGTGACCAGAGTCTTTTCCGCGCCGCTGGTCGAATCATTGGTGGCGACCCCAAGCCTGTAGGATCTCCCGTGCAGAACGCCGAGCGTCTCGACGATGCCCGGCAGCGCCACGGCCATCGCCGAACCCTGTACCGATGTGATCTCGTTGAAACGGGCAACGGCCAGCATCTGGTCCTCGTTGGACAGGCGCGGAAACCAGAGTTCGACGACGTCGAGATTGGTGCCGGAGGCAAAGATCGAGTCGGGCTTGAAGCGCCGGTTGGTGAAATCGAAGCCGGCCGCCGCGAGCAGCCTGTCGGCCTTCCAGCGATCGCCGTCGGATGCATCCATGGCCATGAAATCGGCGACGCCGAGCCATGTCGCATTGAAGTCGACAAGTGTCCCGTCCTTGTCGAACAATATCCCCTTGATGTCTGCCAAGTCAGTCACTCCGAACCACGCAATTGGTGGATGCGTTCCACAAGGCCCCTGGTCGAGGCGTCCCGATTCGCGGCGCTTTCCTTGCCTTCCACGACAGGCAGCAGGCCGGTGGCCAGTTCCTTGCCGAGTTCGACGCCCCACTGGTCGAAGGAGTTGATGTTGAAGAGCGTGCCCTCGACGAAGACCCGGTGCTCGTAGAGCGCGATCAGCCGACCGAAAGTGCGCGGGTCGAGCTTGCGATAGAGAATGGTCACCGAAGGCCGGTTGCCGGAGAAGACGCGATGCGGCGCTATTCTGTCGACATCGGCCGGTTTCATGCCCTTGGCCAGCATCTGCGCGCGCGCCTCCTCCAGGGTGCGGCCCTTCATCAGAGCCTCCGACTGCGCCAAGCAATTGGCGAGCAGCAGGTCATGCTGATGCTTGAGGTCAGGCTCGTGACCGACGGCCGCGGCGAGGAACTCGACCGGGATGAAGTCGGTGCCCTGATGCAGGAGTTGGAAGAAAGCGTGCTGGCCATTGGTGCCGGGCTCGCCCCAGACCAGCGGCCCGGTCGGCGTCGGCACTGGAGTGCCGTCAAGGGTGACGCCCTTGCCGTTCGATTCCATATCGAGTTGCTGCAGATAGGCTGGCAGCCTGGACAGGCGCTGGTCGTAGGGGATGACCGCGCGGGCCGGATAGCCGCAGATCACGCGATGCCACCAGCCGACCAGCCCCAGAAGCGCCGGCAGGTTGCTGGCCAGCGGCGCGGTGCGGAAGTGCTCGTCCATCTCGTGCGCGCCGTCGAGGAAGGCGCGAAAATTTGTCGGACCGATGGCGATCATGACCGGCAGGCCGATGGCGCCCCAGACCGAATAGCGGCCGCCGACCCAATCCCAGAAGCCGAAGACGCGATCCGATTCGATACCGAACTTGGCCACCAGGTCGAGCGCCGTCGAAACGGCGGCGAAATGCTTGCCGACCGCTTCCTTGCCAAGTGCCTTCTGCACCCAGTCGCGCGCCGTCTGCGCATTGGTCATCGTCTCGACGGTGGTGAAGGTCTTGGAGGCGATGATGAACAGCGTGGTTTCGGCTGACAGACCCTTCAGCGTGTCATGAATGTGGGCGCCGTCGATGTTGGAGACATAATGCGCGCGCGGACCGTCATGATAGGGGGCGAGCGCCAGCGTCGCCATGGCCGGGCCGAGGTCGGAGCCGCCGATGCCGATGTTGACGATGTCGGTGATCTTCTTGCCGGTGGCGCCGGTCGCCTTGCCGGAGCGGACGGCATCGGCGAAGGCTCCCATCGCATCGAGCACGGAAATAACATCCGCCTTGACGTCCTGGCCATCCACCGTAACGCCCTTGCCGCTGAGGTTGCGTAGCGCCGTATGCAGCACGGCGCGGTCCTCGGTGATGTTGATCTTCTTGCCGGCGAACATGGCTGCGCGGCGGCCTTCGAGATCGGCGGCGCCGGCGAGTTTTTCCAGCAGATCCATGGTGGTGGCGTCGACGGCGCATTTCGACCAGTCGAGCAGCAGGTCGCCGTCGGTGGCGGAAAATGTCGCGAATCGCTGGGGATCGGAGGCGAAGGCCTGGCGCATCGAGGAAGGCGCCGCGGCGCGATGATCGCGCAAGGCGGCGAGCTGTTTCTGGAAGGCTGACTGATCCACTGGCGGAGGCTCCTGGCGTTTTTCGACGCACCATATCAGACCGGATGTTTCCGGCGCGTGTCGTCGCGGCAAAACTATTGAGCCGAATTCAATCCGGTCAATACGCGGCGACGACACTTTCTGTCACGCGGTGAGGACATAATGTGTCACCAGCCACGTGACAGCACCTCCTTCGGCCGAAGGATCACTGGCATAAATCCCAAAGATCAGAAAAATTGATTGGCGCAACCCCTTGTGCCACCGTTACATTCGACTGGTCCAGCCAAGTGAAAAAAGCTGGCCATCGAGGAACATCTCCCATGCCACAGAGAAACGACACGGCGATATGGTCCGGCTTGTTCCGGATTTCGGCTGAATCCGGCCAGACCCTGCAGGCGCAGATCCGCCAAGCCATCGTGGCCGCCATTCTCGACCGTCAGATCGCCGCTTCGATGCCGCTTCCTTCCTGCCGGATCCTGGCCGAGAAACTCGGCGTGGCGCGCGGAACCGTGGTGCTGGCCTTCCAGCAGCTCGTCGACCAGGGTTTCCTGGTGGCGCGCGAGCGGCGCGGCCATTTCGTCAATCCCGACGTGCTGGCGACCCCCGCCAAGCCGCACCAGAAGGTGCCCGACCAGGCCAACGAGATCGACTGGAAGGCACGCCGGCAAATCGCGGCCAGCGACATGCCGCCGCCGGCCAAGCACGAGAACTGGATCAAGTCGTCCTACCCCTTCGTCTACGGCCAGTTCGACCCGGCGCTGTTCCCGACCGCCGAATGGCGCGAATGCAACCGCATGGCGCTGGCCGTGCTCGAGATCCGCAACTGGGCGTCCGACATGGTCGATCGCGACGATCCGCTGCTGATCGAGCAGATCCAGGCGCGGCTGCTGCCCAGGCGCGGCATCTTCGCCAATCCCGACGAGATCATCGTCACGCTCGGCGCCCAGAACGCGCTCTACATGCTGGCGTCGCTTTTGATGACCAAGGGATCGAAAGTGGCGATGGAAGATCCTGGCTACCCCGACGCGCGCTCGATCTTCAGGCTTGCCGGGGCCGATATCCAGCCGGTGCCGGTCGACCAGTCCGGTATCGTAACCTCTTCTATTCCCAATGATTCCGGGTTCGTGTTCGTCACGCCCAGCCATCACTGCCCGACCATGGTGCCGTTGTCGGCGGAGCGCCGGCAGGACCTTCTGGCGCGCGCCAACCGGCACAACCAGATCATCATCGAGGACGGCTATGACAGCCAGCTTCTCGATGAGGCGCCGCAGCAGGCGCTGAAGAGCCTCGATCGTTCCGGCCGCGTCGTCTATGTCGGCTCGATGTCGAAGACACTGGCTCCGGGCCTGCGGCTTGGCTACATCGTGGCCTCGGCTGGACTGATCGCGGAACTCAGGGCGTTGCGCCGCTTCATGCTGCGCCATCCGCCGGCCAACAACCAGCGCGCCGTGGCACTGTTCCTGTCGCTCGGCCATCACGAAGCGCTGGTGCGGCGGCTGTCCTCCGCCTTCGACGAACGGCGCAAGCGTCTGGTCCATGCGATTTCCGCTTTCCTGCCGGAATGGCGTTCGACCGACTCGGCCGGCGGCACGTCGCTTTGGCTGGAGGGGCCGCGGGGTACCGATTCCCGCGGCCTGGCCGAGGCCGCCGCCTCGCGCAGCGTCATCATCGAGCCGGGCGACCGCTTCTTCGACCGCACCGAAAAGCCTTCGCGCTTCATGCGGTTGGGCATCTCCTCAATCGCACTGCAGCACATCGAGCCCGGCATCCGTGAACTCGCCACGGCCGCCGGACGCAGGCCCGCCGCCGCCTGATCCCCTCCTACGGGAACCGCTAGCGGCGGCTTCGGCTCCCTTTAGCCCTGGCATACTCAACCGGATTGGCTGGCTCATAGGCTGTGCCAATACCGGCGGCATAGTCGTGGCACAAAGGGGAAGAAGCAGCCGATGGTGGACCAACCGCTGCCCTGCTTCCAGGAAAGGTGGAGTGCTCCATGTCAGTGGTTCTTGAAAAGCAGGACGCGGCGGATCAACGGTCGCGCCGTTCCGGCGGACGCGAAGCGCGCCGCGCCATGCGGGCGGCGCCCTTGGCCGACGACATCAGGCCGGTGCGCGCCGGCCTCGAGGGCGGCAGCTACGGCCCCCTGCGCGGCAATGACCGCGAGCGCATCCACGAGGCTGTGCTGACGCTGCTGGAGACGGTCGGCTTCGCCAATGCCATTCCCTCCTGCATCGAGGCGCTGACCACGGCAGGCGCCACCTATGGCGACGATGGCCGCATCCGTTTCCCCCGCGCGCTGGTGCTCGATACGATCAAGAAGGCGGCACGGAATTTCACCTTGCACGGCCAGGACCCAAAACACGACATGGTGATCCAGGGCAAGCGCGTGCACTACGGCACGGCGGGTGCCGCCGTCCATCTGGTCGATGTCGAGAAGCGCGAATATCGCGAGTCGCTGCTGCAGGACATCTATGACGCAGCCCGCATCGTCGAGGGGCTCGACAACATCCATTTCTTCCAGCGGCCGATGGTGCCGCGCGACATTCCCGATCCGCTCGAGATGGATTTCAACACGCTCTATGCCTGCGTGATGGGCACATCCAAGCATGTCGGCACCTCGTTCACCGTGCGCGAGAACGTCCAGCCGGCACTGGAAATGCTTTATGCCATCGCCGGCGGCGAGGAGAATTTCCGCGCCAGGCCGTTCGTGTCGAACTCCAACTGCTTCGTCGTGCCGCCGATGAAGTTCGCCGAGGACGCCTGCGGCGTGCTCGAAGCCTGTGTCGAGGGCGGCATCCCGATCCTGCTGCTGTCGGCCGGACAGGCAGGCGCCACCGCGCCGGCGGCGATCGCGGGCGCCGTGGTGCAGGCGGTGGCCGAAGTGCTGGCAGGCCTTGTCTATGTCAACGCCATCAAGCCGGGGCATCCGGCGATCTTCGGCACCTGGCCGTTCGTATCGGATCTGAGGACAGGCGCCATGTCGGGCGGCTCTGCCGAACAGGCGGTCTTGACCGCTGCTTGCGCGCAGATGGCGCAGTTCTATGACCTGCCGGGCGGTTCGGCGGCCGGCATGACGGATTCGAAACTGCCCGATATCCAGTCCGGCTATGAAAAGGGCATCACCGATGTGATGGCCGGCCTTGCCGGGCTCAACCTCGTCTATGAATCGGCCGGCATGCACGCCTCGCTGCTCGGCTTCTGCCTGGAAAGCCTGATCATCGACAATGACATGCTCGGCCATTGCCTGCGCTGCGTGCGCGGCATCGAGGTGACCGACGAGGCGCTGTCGATCGACACCATCGCTGATGTCTGCCTCAGGGGTCCAGGCCACTATCTCGGCAACGAACAGACGCTGCGGCTGATGCAGACCGAATATTTCTATCCGGCCGTCGGCGACCGGTTTTCGCCGAAGGAATGGAACGAGAAGGGCCGGCCCGACATCCTGCAGCGGGCGATCATCGAGAAGAAGCGCGTCCTTGCCGAGCGTTTCCCGCGCCATGTGCCGAAGATGCTCGACGACAGACTACGCGCCCGCTTCGGCGACATGATCAAGCTGCCGCGCGCCAATATGGGCGGGTAGCGCCTCCGCTCGCCCAATAGTCCAAATCAATCCGCACCCAGCCCATAGCGCTCGATTACCTCGGCGTTGATCAGCTTGGCGTGCAGCGTCATCAGCACGATCTGGGCATCGAAACTGTCGCCGGCCTCGACCGCCGCCTCGATCCGGCGCTCTACCTCGTCCCGCAGTTGAGGGCCATGAGAGCGGTCGAACGCTTCCGGCCCGGCAATGCAATAGCTGAACAGCCGCGCCACTTCTGGGTAGGCCTGTGGCGGCGGTTCGTCGGACCAGCGATCCTTCATCAGATTGACGAGGGTGAGTTTCACACCCTCGGGCACGAGGGCGGGGTGGAGGTCGGCGCCGCGCAAGGCGGCATCGAGCTGCCTCAGGTCTCCCGAGCGTCCGAACATTCCGAGGAAGCCGAGGGAAGAGCGTCGTTGCGCCATGATTGTCCAATCCGCTCCCAACCATTTAGGTGGTTGGCCAAAGGAATACAAAGTCAGCGCACGGCACGGACCAAGCCTGCGGCGCGGCTGAGATCGCTCCGCCTATATCGCGCCGCTGGCGAAGCCGTAGAGCACTCCAAGCACCGAGCAGACAGCCAACACCGGCAGCATGCCAACCTTGAAGCGGAAGACGGCCAGCAATGCCCCCAGCGTCAGGACCAGCGAGGGGATGTTGATTGAACTCAGCACCGGCACGTCGACGTTCATGCCGAAAGCTTGCCTTTCATGCAGCTCGCGAAACAGCACGTGGAGCCCAAACCACACCGCCAGGTTCAGGATCACGCCAACGACGGCGGCGGTGATCGTCGCGAGCGCGGCGGACAACGCCTTGTTGCTTCGCAATCTCTCGATGTAGGGGGCGCCGAGAAAGATCCAGAGAAAGCACGGCGTAAAGGTGACCCACGTCGTCAAAAGGCCACCCAGGGTTCCGGCAACGAGCGGATGAAGCGTGCCGGGCGCGCGAAACGCACCCATGAAACCGACGAACTGCGTAACCATGATCAAAGGGCCAGGCGTGGTCTCGGCCATGCCGAGGCCATCGAGCATCTCGCCAGGCTTGAGCCAGCCATAGGTCGTGACGGCCTGCTGCGCGACATAGGCGAGCACCGCATAGGCGCCACCGAAGGTCACCACTGCCATCTTGGAGAAGAAGATGGCGATGTCGGTAAAGACGTTCCCGGGCCCGAACGCCGCCAACAGGCCGAGGACAGGCGTGAACCACAGCACCAGAAACACGGCGGCGATTTTGAGCGACCAGCCAAGGGTCGGCCTAGCATGAACTGGTGTGTCTTCGCCCAGCGCCGTGTCGGCATCGGCAACCTGCTGGCCGCCGACCTTGCCATGCCCGTTGCCGGCCATGAACGGCGCCAGTTCCGACCGCCCGCCGATGAAGCCAATCACCGCGGCCGTCAATATGATCAGCGGAAACGGCATGCGGAAGAAGAAGATCGCGATAAAGGCGGCGGCGGCGAGCGCCACCATGACGTTGTTCCTGAGCGCCCGCTTGCCGACCCGGACCACAGCTTCAAGTACGATGGCCAGCACAGCGGCTTTCAATCCAAAGAACAGAGCCTGGACCACGCCGATATTGCCGAAGATTGCGTAGATCCAGCTCAGCGCCATGATGGCAACGACGCCAGGCAGCACGAACAGGATACCAGCGACGAGCCCGCCCTTGGTCTTGTGCAGCAGCCAGCCGATGTAGATCGCGAGTTGCTGAGCCTCGGGGCCTGGCAGCAGCATGCAGTAGTTCAGCGCATGCAGGAACCGCGTCTCGCCGATCCAGCGTTTCTCCTCGACGAGGATACGGTGCATCACTGCGATCTGCCCCGCCGGGCCGCCAAAACTCAGTGCCGCGACCCGCGCCCAAACGCGGACGGCTTCGCTGAATGGAATGCCATGAGCCGGCGTGCCGGAAAGTCTCGCCGGCGTCGCCTTGATGCTCTCGGCCTTGTTCATCGGCTCGCCCCCGTTTGTTTGTCCGCGCCCGCACCGGGCCAGTTGTGCGTTTCCTCGGTGGCGTCGCGACACCAACGAAAGAACGCGTCGTAGAGCAGCATGCCTGCTTCCAGCTGTTCCAGGTCGTCGCGAAACATGCGCGACAGGCCAAGCGAGGCGGCCAGAAAGCCGGCAGCCTGGGGTACCAGGTCGAGTCTCGCGATGTCGGCGGCGCGCACGATCAAGGCAAGGCGATCGAGCGCCTCGGATTCCAGCCCGAATTCCTCGATCATCGTGTCGAAAGTGCAGCACTCGCCGCGATGGCTCCAGAACACATTGTCGATGTCGAACGGCACGGCCTGAAAACGGTCGGCCACATCGGGCACTTCGGCGGCTTCGACAAACAGGAAGACCGCGTTAGGATCGACGAAACGCCGGATCAGCCAGGGGCAGGCGATACGGTCGATCTTCGGGCGTGCCCGCGTCACCCAGATGGTTCGGCCGCTGGGGTCGCGGGACGGTATCTTGCCTGAATGCACCAGAAGCCCCTTGGCATCGCGCCAGGCTTCGAAGCCGCCTTCGAGGGTTTCGGCGGAAATCCCGTCATGCCGCAGCCATGCGGCCACACCTTGCGACAGTTTCCGGCCTTTCTGGCAGACCACCACCACCGGCTTGCCGGCGAAGTCGGATGTCCAGGTCGAAACGGTTCTGAAATCGCGCCGGCTCGAAGCCGGCAGCAGGCGCGGATCGGCGTCGAAATCTTCATCGGTGCGAACGTCGACGATTGCGGGCGCGCCCGGCAGACCGACCAGACGGGACAGCTGCGAAACGGTGATGGCGGTTGTTGATGGCATGGCGTCCACCTCCTGATAGAGAAGCCTGGACGCGAACGTTGGGCTGACGCCTCACGGGGTCGTCGCGATACACCCCTTGCCCCGATGGTGGATTTGTCGGGCGCGCTTGTCAAGGATGACAAGCGGCCTGATCGCGATCAAGCCGCTTGCGTCGTGCATGCAACAATCAGTGATTGTCGCGGGGAATGCCCATTGTATGCGCGACGTCCTGGTATTTCACGGCCGGCTTCAGCACCATGCCACCCGAGAACTGGTCGACCATGCCGCGCTGGATCTCCTGCCATGGCGTCTGGTGCTTCGGATAGTGATAACCGCCATTGTTCTCCAGTTCGGCGCGGCGCCGCGCGATCTCGTCATCGGTGACGAGAATGTCGGCGGTGCCCTTCCTGAGATCGATGCGGACGCGGTCGCCTGTCTTCAGCAGCGCCAACCCACCGCCGACCGCGGCTTCCGGAGAGGCGTTGAGGATCGACGGCGAGCCCGACGTGCCCGACTGGCGGCCGTCGCCGATGCAGGCCAGCGAATGGATGCCCTTCTTGATCAGGTAGGCTGGCGGCTGCATGTTGACGACCTCGGCGCCGCCGGGATAGCCGATCGGCCCGGCGCCACGCATGAAGAGGATCGTGTGCTCATCGATGCCTTGCGCTGGATCGTCGATGCGGGCGTGGTAGTCCTCCGGCCCGTCGAAGACGATGGCGTTGCCTTCGAAGGCGTCAGGATCGTTAGGGTTGGACAGATAGCGCTCGCGGAATTCCGGCGAGATGCCGCTCATCTTCATGATCGCCGAATCGAACAGATTGCCCTTGAAGTTGATGAAGCCGGCATTGGCCTTGAGCGGCTTGTCGACGCTGCGGATGACGTCGGGATTCTCGTTGACGGCGTCCTGGCAATTGTCGCCGATGGTCTTGCCGTTGGCGGTCATGGCGTCGGGATGCGGCAGAAGCCCGGCCTTCATGAGTTCGGCCACCACCGCCGGCACGCCGCCGGCATGATGATAGTCCTCGCCGAGATATTCGCCCGAGGGTTGCAGGTTGACGATGAGCGGCACGCTGAGGCCGATTTTCTGCCAATCGTCATTGTCGAGGGGCACGCCGAGATGGCGGGCAATCGCATTGAGATGGATCGGCGCGTTGGTCGAACCGCCGATCGCCGAATTGACGACAATGGCGTTCTCGAAGGCCTTGCGCGTCATGATGTCGGACGGCTTCAGGTCCTCGTGCACCATGTCGACGATGCGCTTGCCCGCTTCGTAGGCGATCTGGCCGCGCTCGCGGTAGGGCGCGGGGATGGCGGCCGAGCCCGGCAGTTGCATGCCGAGCGCCTCGGCCAGCGAGTTCATCGTGGTCGCCGTGCCCATGGTGTTGCAGTAGCCGGTGGAGGGCGCCGAGGAGGCGACGATGTCCATGAACTCGTCATAATCGATCTCGCCGGCCGACAGGCGCTGGCGCGACTCCCAGACGATGGTGCCGGAACCGGTGCGCTTGCCCTTGTGCCAGCCATTGAGCATCGGGCCAACCGACAGCGCGATGGCCGGGATGTTGACGGTGGCCGCCGCCATAAGGAGCGCTGGAGTCGTCTTGTCACAGCCAATGGTCAGCACGACGCCGTCGAGCGGATAGCCGTAGAGCACCTCGACGAGGCTGAGATAGGCGAGGTTGCGGTCAAGCGCCGCGGTCGGGCGCTTGCCGGTCTCCTGGATCGGATGGCAGGGGAATTCGAAGGGAATGCCGCCCATCGAGACGATACCTTCGCGCACGCGCTTGGCAAGCTCGATATGGTGGCGGTTGCAAGGTGAAAGATCCGAGCCGGTCTGGGCGATGCCGATCAGCGGCTTGCCCGACATTAGTTCGGCGCGCGTCAGCCCGTAATTCAGGTAACGCTCCAGATAGAGCGCCGTCATTCCCGGGTTATCGGGATTGTCGAACCACTCCTGCGAGCGAAATTTTTTCTTGTGTGTAGGGGCGCCAGCCATCATGGTCTCCGTATTTGTATGACAAATCGATATGACAACGCGCGGATGCAGGCAAGGGGCACGCGTGATCTGAATCCGGACTTTGGTGCGATAGACATGTATCCGGCCGCGCGATAGGACCAATTGGCATCAGCAATCCGGGAGGTCTTGATGGCTTTGGTGATCGAAGGCGAGGAGCGCATTGCCGCACCCGTCCAGAAAGTTTGGGAGGCTCTGAACGATCCGGCGGTGCTGAAGGAGAGCATTCCCGGCTGCCAGAGCCTGGAGAAGAAATCGGACACCGAGTTGACGGCGACGGTCGTGTTGAAGATCGGGCCGATCAAGGCGACCTTCAACGGCGAAGTGACGCTGAAAAACCTGAAGCCGCCACATGCCTACACCATTCAGGGCGAAGGCAAGGGCGGCGTTGCCGGCTTCGCCAAGGGCGGCGCCGACGTGACGCTGACCGAGGATGGGCCGGACGCCACCGTCCTGAAATACGCGGCCAAGGCCGATGTCGGCGGCAAGATCGCCCAGCTCGGCAGCCGGCTGATCGCGTCGACATCGAAGAAACTGGCTGGGCAATTCTTTTCCAACTTTGGGGAGAAAGTGGGCGCGCCTTAGTTGCGGCTCGCTTGAAGGCCCTAGCTATTTAGGGCCGGCGCCGCCCATCATTGCCCTGCCGGGCATTTCTGCCCGTATAGTGACGGGGGGAAGAAGCCCGCGCCGACGGTTCCGCCAATCACCGGCATGGCAGGTTAGGCGCCGAGGTTGAGGCCAGGTCTCTTCTCCCCGTCACTATACGGGGAGAAGGTGCCGGCAGGCGGATGAGGGGCGGCGCCAACCAAGCAGAAAACTACTCAAACACGATGCTTGGCACCGCCGCTTCCGCAGCACCCCGTTCCTCGTTGACCCGGTCCCAGACCTTGGCGGCGATATCGCGGTAGATTTTCGCCTCGGCGCCATCGGCCTTCGAGACAACCACCGGCGCACCGGCATCCGAGCTTTCGCGGATGCCCATTTCCAGCGGCACCTCGCCGAGGAAGGTGACGCCGAGCCGCTCGGCCTCGCGGCGCGCGCCGCCATGGCCGAAGATGTCGTAGCGTTTGCCGGTATCCGGGGCGATGAAGTAGCTCATGTTCTCGACGATGCCGAGCAGCGGCACGTCGACTTTCCTGAACATGTTCAGTCCTTTGCGGGCATCGATCAGCGCCAGGTCCTGAGGCGTGGAAACGATGACGGCGCCGGCCAGCGGCACCTGCTGCGCCATGGTCAATTGGGCGTCGCCGGTGCCGGGCGGCATATCGACGACGAGCACGTCTAGCCGCCCCCATTCGACCTCGCGCAGCATCTGCGTCAGCGCCGACATCACCATCGGGCCGCGCCAGATCATCGGCGTCTCCTCGTCGACGAGGAAGCCCATCGACATCACCTTGAGGCCGTAATTCTCCATCGGTTTCAGGGTCTTGCCGTCAATCGTCTGCGGCCGGCCGTGGATGTTGAGGAGCCTCGGCATCGACGGGCCATAAATGTCGGCATCGAGCACGCCGACCCGCAGGCCGTTGGCGGCGAGGCCAAGCGCCAGGTTGACGGCGGTGGTCGACTTGCCGACGCCGCCCTTGCCCGAGGCAACCGCGATGATCGCCTCGATGCCGGGCACGCCGCGCTTGCCCTGGCTGTGCGAGGCGGGGGCATGCGGCACAGGACGTTGAGGCGCTGCCGGTGGCGTTGGCCTTGGCGCCTGGCGCTGCGGGACCGGCGCTTCCATGCCGCCGCCCTTCTTCTCGGCGGTCAGCGCTACGACCGCGCCGGCGACCCCCGGAATGGCTTTCACAACCCGCTCGGCAGCGGCGCGCAACGGCTCCATTTCCTGCGCACGGGCGGCCGGAACCGTGATCGAGAAGAACACTTTCGAATCGGCGATGAATATCTCGGACACCATGCCGAGGTCGACGATGTTGCCGGTGAAATCCGGCCCGTTGACCGTCTTCAGGCGCTCGACGACGATTTCCTTGGTTACGGCCATGATCTTTCCCTTGGCGTTTGCCGGTTCAGATAATGCAGTTTCCCGACAGAACCAAGCTGCATCGGCCTGCCCTGAAAAAGATAGAGGCACATCGCCGCATCCATCCACCGCGTTCTCCGCCGGGCGGCCGGACAAATCGGCATGTGACCGTCGTCAACAGGCCATGCAGCGCTATTTCGATGATCGGCATGAGAACGACAATCAGGAAAGGAGACGGTCATGCTCGAAAACAGCAACGCGACGGCCAATCTCGCGGTGAAGGATTTGGCAAAAGCGAAGGCCTTTTATGAGGGAACGCTTGGCCTCAAACAGGTCGACGACATGGAAGGCGAACTGGTCGTGTACAAGAGCGGCGGCACCCTCATCAACGTCTATCATTCGCAATTCGCCGGCACCAACAAGGCGACGGCGGTCACCTGGACTGTCGGCGACCAGATCGAGCCGATCGTCAAGTCGCTGAAGTCGAAGGGTGTCGCCTTCGAACACTACGAGATGCCAGGCCTGTCGCTCGAAGGCGACATCCATGTCGGCCACGGCATGAAGGTTGCCTGGTTCAAGGATCCTGACGGCAATATCCTGAACCTCGTGGACAAATAGCGATGGCCACGCAGCAACAGCCATCCCCTGCCTGACGGCGGGATTGTGTCGTTGTGACGCCGGCACCATCTGGCGCAGCCGTCCTGCGCCCGATAGCTTGCGTCGATGATCGACAAGCTGGAATTCTTCATCGCGCTGGCCAAGGAGGAGCATTTCGGCCGGGCGGCTGAAGTGTGCGGCGTCACCCAGCCGACCTTGTCGGCCGGCATCAAGCAGTTGGAAGGCCAGCTTGGCGTAATGCTGGTGCTGCGCGGCTCGCGCTTCCAGGGCCTGACGCCGGAAGGCAAGCAGGTGCTGGTGTGGGCGCGCCGCATCGTCGGCGATTCAAGAACCATGCGCGAAGAGATGCGGGCGGCGCGCTACGGCCTTTCCGGACGCATCCGCATCGCCGCCATCCCCACGGCCCTTGCCATGGTGGCACGGCTGACGACACCGTTTCGGGCCAAGCACCCCGGCGTCACCTTTTCCGTGCTGTCGCGCACATCGATCGAGGTGCTGTCGCTACTCGGCAATTTCGACATCGACGCCGGCATCACCTATCTCGACAACGAGCCGCTTGGGCGGGTGACCAGCGTGCCGCTCTACGACGAGCGCTATCAGCTGATCACGGCGGTCGGGAACCCCTATTTCGACCGCGACAAAGTGACATGGGCGGAGCTCAGCAGCCTGCCGCTCTGCCTCTTGACGCCGGATATGCAGAACCGCCGCATCATCGACCAGCATCTGGCCGAGGCCGGGGTGCAGGTGCGGCCGACGCTCGAATCCAACTCGATGATCGTGCTGTTCTCGCATATCCGCACCGGCAAATGGTCGTCAATCATGCCGCTCAACTTGGCGGAAACATTCGGCTTCTCCGAGCCGATCCGGGCCATTCCGATCGTCGAGCCCGATGCCAGCCACACGGTCGGCCTGGTGGCGGCGCCGCGTGAGCCGCACACGCCGCTGGTGCAGGCGCTGCTGGACGAGGCGATGGCGCTGGCGGACGATTTCCGCGCACATCGCTAGGGTAGAGAATGGCGGCTGGATGTGGTTGATAGAAAATTTCTATCGAGCAACGGATCAGCTTTATTGATTTCGCGGGTTTTTCCTGTTTTTGAAAAGACTTAGCGTTAGAGCACTATCGACCAGGGAGGGCGCTGCATGACGATGCAGCCTGCAAGTACCGAGATCGCATCGCGCACGGCGGCGATCATTCAGGAGTTGAAGGGCCTCGAAGGTCCGCTGCTGCCTATCCTCCATGAGATACAGGAAGAGTTCGGCCATGTGCCGCAAGACGCCCTGCCCGTCATTGCCGACGGGCTGAACCTCTCCAGGGCGGAGGTGCACGGCGTCGTGACCTTCTATCATGATTTCCGTGCCCGACCGGCCGGCCGCCACGTACTCAAGCTCTGCCAGGCGGAAGCCTGCCAGTCGATGGGTTCCGATGCGGTCGCCGCCAAGGTCAAACAGTTGCTCGGCATCGATTTCCACGAGACCACCCGCGACGGATCGGTTACACTCGAACCGGTCTATTGTCTCGGGCTTTGCGCCTGTTCGCCATCGGCGATGCTCGACGGCGAGGTGATCGGGCGGCTCGATGACGACAAGATCGACGAGATCGTTGCCGAGGTGCGCTCATGATCCCCCGCATCTACATTCCCGGCGATTCCGGCGCGCTGGCTCTCGGCGCCGAAAAGGTCGCCAAGGCTGTTCGCGCGGAACTCGCCGAGCGTGGCATCGAGGCCAAGATCGTACGCAACGGCTCGCGCGGCGCCTATTTCCTCGAACCGATGGTCGAGGTGGCGACCGCCAATGGCCGCGTCGCTTACGGGCCGGTGAAACCCTCCGAGGTCAAGAGTCTGTTCGACAGCGGCTTCCTCACCGGCGGCCACCATAAGCGCTGGCTGGGCGCGCCGGACAAGATCCCGTTCCTGGCCAAGCAGACGCGCCTGACCTTTGCCCGCTGCGGCATCAACGACCCGCTGTCGCTCGACGCCTACAAATCGCTCGGCGGGCTGAAAGGCCTGCAGAACGCGGTCGCAATGGCGCCAGCCGATATCGTCAAGCAGGTCACGGAGTCCGGCCTGCGCGGACGCGGCGGCGCCGGTTTCCCGACCGGCATCAAATGGAAGACGGTGCTCGATACGGCGGGCGATCGCAAATACATCGTCTGCAACGCCGATGAGGGCGACAGCGCCACCTTCGCCGACCGCATGATCATGGAAGGCGATCCCTTCGTGCTGATCGAGGGCATGGCGATCGCCGGCATCGCCACCGGCGCGACCAAAGGCTTCGTCTATATCCGCTCGGAATATCCGCATGCGGTGGCCATCATGAACAAGGCCGTCGAAATCGCCCGCGAGGCGGGCGTGCTCGGCGTCAACGTGCTGGGTTCCCCCAACGCGTTCGACATGGAAATCCGCGCCGGCGCCGGCGCCTATGTCTGCGGCGAGGAGACCTCGCTCTTGAACAGCCTGGAGGGCAAGCGCGGCGTGGTGCGCGCCAAGCCGCCGCTGCCGGCGATCCAGGGCTTGTTCGGCAAACCGACGGTGATCAACAATGTCATCTCGCTGGCCTCCGTGCCGATCATCATGGACAGGGGCGCCGCCTTCTACAAGGATTTCGGCATGGGCCGCTCGCGCGGCACGATCCCGATCCAGATCGCCGGCAATATCAAACATGGCGGCCTGTTCGAAACGGCCTTCGGCCTGACGCTCGGCGAGATCGTCGATGATATCGGCGGCGGCACGGCGACCGGGCGTCCGGTCAAGGCGGTGCAGGTCGGCGGGCCGCTCGGCGCCTATTTCCCGCGCGCGCTGTTCGACACGCCGTTCGACTACGAGGCTTTCGCCGCGAAGGACGGTCTGATCGGCCATGCCGGCATCACCGTCTTCGACGACACAGCCGACATGCTGAAGCAGGCGCGCTTCGCCATGGAGTTCTGCGCCATCGAAAGCTGCGGCAAGTGCACGCCCTGCCGCATCGGTTCGACGCGCGGGGTGGAGACCATCGACAGGCTCGCCGCCGGCATCGAACCGGAAAAGAACCTGGCTCTGGTCACCGACCTCTGCAACACGATGAAGTTCGGATCGCTGTGCGCGCTGGGCGGCTTCACGCCCTACCCGGTGATGAGCTCGATCACGCATTTCCCCGAGGATTTCAAGCCCGCGCCGGCGCGCGTGGCTGCTGAATAGGAGCTGGCAGATGAACATCAAGGCCGACTTCCCGACGCTCATCGAAGAACTCGACTACGGAACCCCGGAATCGAAAGCGACGAAGCAAATCACACTGGTCGTCGACGGCCGCAGCATCAGCGTGCCGGAAGGCACCTCGATCATGCGCGCGGCGATGGAGGGCGGGGTCGAAATCCCGAAACTCTGCGCCACCGACATGCTGGACTCCTTCGGCTCCTGCCGCGTTTGCCTGGTTGAGATCGAAGGGCGCGGCGGCACGCCGGCCTCCTGCACGACGCCGGTCGGCGAAGGTATGATTGTACACACGCAGTCGGATCGCCTTGACGCCATCCGCCGTGGCGTCATGGAGCTCTATGTTTCCGACCATCCGACCGGCTGGAACGAAAAGGCCGGCACCGGCGCCAGCGAGTTCGACACGGTGGCGAAATCGGTCGGCCTGACCGAGAACCGCTACGGCATCGACGGGCGCAACCACGTCAAGCAGGAAGACGGCGTCGCGCCCGGCCATGGCTCGCTGGCGGTGGACTACATTGCCCGTGATGAATCGAACCCTTACTTCACCTATGATCCGGCCCAATGCATCGTCTGCTCGCGCTGCGTGCGCGCCTGCGAAGAGGTGCAGGGCACGTTCGCGCTGACCATCGAGGGCCGCGGCTTCGAATCGCGCATGGTGGCCGGCATGCACGAGGATTTCATCGCCTCGGAATGCGTCTCCTGCGGCGCCTGCGTACAGGCCTGTCCGACCGATGCTCTGCGCGAGAAGACCGTGCTCGAGAAGGGGCTGCCGGAGCGTTCTGCTGTCACCACCTGCGCCTATTGCGGCGTCGGCTGCTCGTTCAAGGCCGAGGTAAAGGGCGACGAGGTCATCCGCATGATGCCCTACAAGGAGGGCAAGGCAAACCACGGCCACTCGTGTGTGAAGGGCCGTTTCGCATACGGCTACGCCACCCACAAGGACCGTATCCTGTCGCCGATGATCCGCGAGAAGGTGAGCGATCCCTGGCGTGAAGTGAGTTGGGAAGAGGCGATCGCCCATACGGCGAAGGAATTCCGCCGCATCCAGTATCAGTATGGACGCGCATCCATCGGCGGCATCACCTCCTCGCGCTGCACGAACGAAGAGACCTACCTCGTCCAGAAGCTGGTTCGGCAGGGCTTCCGCAACAACAATGTCGACACCTGCGCGCGCGTCTGCCATTCGCCGACCGGCTACGGCCTCGGCCAGACCTACGGCACCTCGGCCGGCACGCAGGATTTCGATTCCGTCGAATTCACCGACGTCGCCGTCGTCATCGGCGCCAATCCGGCTACCGCCCATCCGGTGTTCGCCTCGCGGTTGAAGAAGCGGTTGCGCGAGGGCGCCAAGCTGATCGTGCTCGATCCGCGGCGCACCGAGATGGTCAAGTCGGCGCATATCGAGGCGGAGTACCACCTGCCATTGAAGCCCGGCACCAATGTGGCCGTGCTGACGGCGCTGGCGCATGTCATCGTCACCGAGGGCCTGTTCGACGAAGCCTTCATCCGCGAGCGCTGCGACTGGGCGGAGTTCCAGGACTGGGCATCGTTCGTGGCACTGCCGGAAAACAGCCCCGAAACCGTCGGCAAGCTGTCGGGCGTCGATCCCGAGTTGATCCGCGGTGCAGCGCGTCTCTACGCCACCGGCGGCAACGGCGCGATCTACTACGGCCTGGGCGTGACGGAACACAGCCAAGGCTCGACCACCGTGATGGCGATCGCCAACCTTGCCATGGCCACCGGCAATATCGGCCGGCCGGGCGTCGGCGTGAACCCGCTGCGCGGCCAGAACAATGTGCAGGGTTCCTGCGACATGGGCTCCTTCCCGCACGAATTGCCCGGCTATCGCCATATCTCCGGTGAAGCCGTGCGCGACATCTATGAGAGCCTATGGGGCGTGAAGCTCGACGACGAGCCGGGCCTGCGCATCCCCAACATGCTGGATGCCGCCGTCGACGGCAGCTTCAAGGGCATCTACATTCAGGGCGAGGACATCCTGCAGTCCGACCCCGACACCAAGCATGTCGCCGCCGGCCTCGCCGCGATGGAATGCGTGGTTGTGCACGATCTCTTCCTCAACGAGACGGCGAACTACGCGCATGTCTTCCTGCCGGGCTCGACCTTCCTCGAAAAGGACGGCACCTTCACCAACGCCGAGCGCCGCATCAACATGGTGCGAAAGGTTCTGGAGCCCAAGGCGCGCTACGCCGACTGGGAGGCGACGCAGGTGCTTGCCCGCGCCATGGGGCTGGACTGGAACTATCAGCATCCCTCCGAGATCATGGACGAGATCGCCAAGACGACACCGAGCTTCGCCAACGTCTCCTTCGAACTGCTCGACCGTGTCGGATCCGTGCAATGGCCCTGCAATGACAAGGCGCCGCTCGGCACCCCGATCATGCATGTCGACGGGTTCGTGCGCGGCAAGGGCAAGTTCATCCGCACCGAATATGTCGCGACCGACGAGAGGACCGGGCCGCGGTTCCCGCTGCTGCTCACCACAGGCCGCATCCTGAGCCAATACAATGTCGGCGCACAGACGCGGCGTACCGACAATGTCCTGTGGCATTCGGAGGACCGGCTGGAGATCCATCCCCACGATGCCGAAAACCGCGGCCTGCGCGATGGTGACTGGGTGCGGCTGACCAGCCGTTCGGGCGAGACGACGCTGCGGGCGCTGATCACCGACCGGGTGTCGCCCGGCGTGGTCTATACGACCTTCCACCATCCCGACACGCAGGCCAACGTCATCACCACCGACTTCTCCGACTGGGCGACCAACTGTCCGGAGTACAAGGTGACGGCGGTCCAGGTCGGTGCCTCCAACGGGCCGTCGGACTGGCAGCGTGACTATGAGGAGCAGGCGCGCAACAGCCGGCGCATCGCTCCGCTGCAGGCGGCGGAGTAGTCTTGAGCGCGCGCCGCAAAGCCACGACACAGATCTCGCGGCTGGCGCACCGCGCCAGCGGCACCGCTGCCGCCAACCGCATGGTGCCGGAGGAGACGCCGGTGGCATTCTCCTTTGCCGGCACCACGCACGCGGTGATGATGGCAAGCCCGGCCGACTTCGAGGATTTCGCGCTCGGCTTCTCGCTCACTGAAGGCATCATCGCCGCTCCGGACGAGATCGAGGCGATCGAGGTCGAGGATCTCGGCGCTGGCATCGACATCCAGATCCGGCTGAAGGACCAGGCCAACACGCGCTTCGAAGCGCGGCGGCGGCGGCTTGCCGGGCCGGTCGGCTGCGGGCTCTGCGGCATCGAGTCCATCGAGGAAGCGATGCGTTCGGTCGACGCCGTCGGTGCGTCGAGGCTTACGCTTGAGGCGAATGATATTACCCGCTCGGTCAGGCTCTTGTCCAAGATGCAGCCGCTGCACAGCGAGACCGGTGCGGTACATGCCGCCGGCTTCTACATACCGGGCAAGGGCGTCGTCATGGCGCGCGAGGATGTCGGCCGCCACAATGCGCTGGACAAGCTGGCCGGCGCATTGGCGAAAGCCGGCATCGATGGCGCTTCGGGTGCCGTGATCGTCACGTCACGCGTCTCGGTAGAGATGGTGCAGAAGACGGCAGCGATCGGCTCTGCCTTCATCATCGCCGTCTCGGCCCCGACCGCGCTGGCCATCCGCACCGCGCAAGAGGCCGGCATGACGTTGGTGGCGTTGGTGCGCGGCGACGATTTCGATGTTTTCACCCAGCCCGACCGCGTGGTTTTCGGAGTTACCCAGCATGTCGCATGACGAAGATCACATCATGAGCACCAGCGAAAAACTGATACGCATGGCCAACCAGATCGCTGCCTTTTTCCATTCCAGGCCGCGCGAGGAAGGCATTACCGGCGTTGCCGAGCACATCAACAAGTTCTGGGAGCCGAGGATGCGGCGGCAGTTCTTCGAGATGCTGGACAGCGGCGCCGCAGGCTTCGACGAACTCGTCGTGGTAGCCGCCGCCAGGATCAAGCGCCCAATCACGCCGCCCGAGGCGGATTTGAAACTCGGGCTCAAGGTTCCTCCGGGCGACGCTGTCGCGTCGCAGAAATAGCCGGGGGCCCGGCAGCTTATATTCCTTTCCGCTAAAGTTTAAGCTGCCGCAATCGACGCGGCTCTGCTATGGTCGGCGATCAGAAATCGTCAGGCCAGGCGGAAAAACTCGTGAGGCCGATCGAGACTCGATATGCCCTAAGCGGCGAGGTGCGGATCGCCTATCAGGTGGTCGGCCAGG
Source organism: Mesorhizobium sp. B2-4-12 (assembly GCF_006441575.1). Lineage (NCBI taxonomy): Bacteria > Pseudomonadati > Pseudomonadota > Alphaproteobacteria > Hyphomicrobiales > Phyllobacteriaceae > Mesorhizobium > Mesorhizobium sp. B2-4-12. The sequence goes on along the minus strand of NZ_VFVC01000047.1, from coordinate 8,595 downwards.
GGTCGCTTGATCTCGTCTTCATCCCTGGTTTCATTTCCAATCTCGACCTGCATTGGGAAGACGAGGGCTATACCAGGCTCCTGAAACGGCTTTCGGCATTCTCGCGGCTGATCCTGTTCGACAAGCGCGGCACGGGTCTTTCCGACCGTGTCGATGTCCATCACCTGCCCAGCCTCGAAACCCGCATGGACGATGTGCGCGCGGTGATGGACGCGACCGGCAGCGGTCGGGCCGCATTGCTCGGGGCCTCCGAGGGCGCGCCGATGGCAATGCTGTTTGCCGCCACATATCCGGAGCGGACGCGAGCACTGGCGCTCTATGGCGGCTATGCACATTTCCACAAATGGGTGATGCCGCCCGAACGGCTCGATGCCTTCATCGAAACGGCCGAAACGGGCTGGGGCACCGGCGCCACCTTGCCCAATTTCGCACCCGGCCGGGTGGATGACCCGCATTTCTCGACCTGGTGGGCGCGCTTCGAGCGGCAGTCGGCGAGCCCGACGGCGGCAGCGGCACTGGCACGGATGAACGCGGAAATCGATGTGCGCGGCGTGCTGGCGGCGATCAGCGCGCCAACGCTGCTGATCCACCGCCGCAACGATGCCCGGGTCGATCCCGACGCCAGCCGATTCCTGGCCAGGAATATCCCGAATGCGCGGCTGGCCGAGATCCCCGGACGCGACCATCCAATCTGGACTGGCGATGTTGACCGGGTGGCCGACCTGATCGAGGAATTCCTCACCGGCGAATGCGCCGTGACAGAAGCCGAACGCGTCCTGGCGGCGCTCCTGGTGACACGCATCTACGACACGGCAAGGCTTGGCGACCGGATGTGGAGCGAACGCAGCCAGCGCTTCCAGGAAACATGGCGAACGCTTGTCGGGCGCCATGGCGGGCGCTGCGTGGATATGCATGGCGAAATGATGATTTCTCGTTTCGACGGGCCAGGGCGTGCCTTGCGTTGCGCGGCGGCGTTGCGCGAGGCGGCGCAGCAAATCGGCGTGGCGAGTGCCCAGGGCGCGCATGTCGGCGAGATCGAGGCGCGCGGGCCACCGGCCGGATTGACAGGCCGCGTTACAATGCACCTCGCCACCCATGCCGGGCGCGGCGACATACTGGCGTCGCGGCTGGTCGCGGATCTGGCGGCCGGCTCCGGGCTTCATTTCGCCGACGCCGGCCGCATCAGCATCGACGAGTTGGACGAGCCCATGGCACTTGTCCGGGCGATGTCCGAACAGCATCTGGAACCGGCCTGCCGCCCCAAGGCCAAGGCGACCGAGCCGGCTTGCCTGACGGCGCGCGAGAGCGAGGTCGTGAATCTGATCGCCGACGGCAAGAGCAATGCAGCGATCGCCGCCGAACTCAGGCTGAGCGAACATACAGTCAAGCGCCATGTCGCCAACATACTGCTCAAGCTCGACCTGCCATCGCGGGCGGCCGCGGCGGCATTTTCCGTCAGGCACACTGGCCTGGATGGGCCATGAGAGCCATGGCGCTTTCGGGCGAAGCGGCCCTGCCGATGCAGGCGCTATCAATTCCCCCATGCAGGCCAGGCGGATATAGCCAGTAAAGCACTGCGAACGGAGGATGAAATGCTCAAGTCGAAACTGAATGTCAGATCACTTTTGATCGCGGCAAGCATTGGCGCACTGTCGGCGATCTCTCCCGCAAAAGCCGAGGACGCATCGGCGACAGCCGCCTACAAGGACATCCAGGCGACGCTCGGCTCGGTGCCGGACATGTTCAAGACACTGCCTGACGTCGCCATCGCCGGTGCCTGGGCCGAGATCAAGGGCGTGCAGCTCAATCCCAAAACCGCACTTGACGCCAAGACCAAGGAGTTGATGGGCCTCGCGGTCGCCTCGCAGATCCCATGCCAGTATTGCATCTATTTCCACACCGAGGCGGCCAAGCTCAACGGCGCCAGCGACGAGGAGATCAAGGAGACGATCGCGATGGCGGCAATCGTGCGCCATTGGTCGACGATACTCAACGGCAGCCAGGTCGATCTGGCGACCTTCAAGAAGCAGACCGACGACGTGTTCGCGGCGGTCAAGGCAAAGTCGCAATGAACGACACTGCCCGTCGATGAACGTCGGGCACTTCCCGACATCAACCGCCCGACCGCGAAGATGGGCCATGGAGGATAAAATGTTGACCAAGACTTCCGCAGTGGACGGCACAGCGATCAAGAAGGCGATCGAAGGCCGTGACGGCAAGATGCTGTCGGGCTTCTATGCCGACGATGCGACGGTGCGGGTGATCGACCGCAACAATCCGCCGAGCAAGCCGCGCGAGATCCGCGGCCGCGCGGCGATCAGCATCTTCTGGGACGACATCTGCAGCCGGGCCATGACCCACAAGGTCGATGCCACCGTCGCGCAGGGCGACAGTCTCGCCTTCACCCAGGCCTGTGCCTATCCTGACGGCACGAAAGTGTTCTGCGCGTCGATGCTCGAGCTGAAGGACGGGCGCATCGCCCGGCAGACTGTCGTGCAAGCCTGGGACGAGTAGTCAACCGCGGAGCCTGTCCACCCCGATCGAATGGGATGGAGCTGTCTCAGTGCCGGAGCACGCCCTCAAAATCGGATGCCACTTTTGGGGATCATGCTCGGGCCGTAACCGGAGGAGAAGAAAAATGTTCAGCGCCAGATGGCAGATCGATGCCAAGTTCGGACACAAGCAGACCGTGCTCGAATTGATGAAGAAATGGGAGCGCGAAATCGGCTCACAAGTCGGTCTCGCCGACCTCGAGTTTCGGATCATGACCGGCTCGATCGGCGCCCGGGAGGCGACGGTCGAATCCCACCACCAGGTCGAGAGCCTGGCCCAGTTGGAGGCGTTCTTCGCCAAGATCGGCAAGATCGACGCGCACGCCAAATGGGGCAAGGAGATGGAGCCCTATGTCGTGTCGGGCACCAGCCTATGGCAGATTTTCCGCATCGTCGAGTAGAAGCGGTCGAGCGCCGGAAGAGGCCGACTGGCACGATGGACAAGAGCGGCCGACGAGCTGCCGCGTTCGTGGTGCAAGCAACCCAAGGACGAGGCTCGGCATCCCGCAGCTTGCGGAAGCCAGCCTATGGCTCTCATGGGCCATCATACCATTGGCCCTTTCGGGCGAAGCAGCGGAGAACCAGATCGGTGCAATGTGCCGCTCCTGCGCTATCCCTATGCACCCGCCGGATGGCGGCACAAACAAGTAACAAGATCAGTCCTCGCGGCGAAGCCGCATGGCGCGGGCGCAACCAGGGAGAAAACCGATGACCGACGGAACCCATGCAAAACTGCGTGAAGGCCTGCGCGGGGAGCTGATCCTGCGCGAGGATGGTGGATATGACGAAGCGCGCAGGGTCTATAACGGCATGATCGACAAGCGCCCGCTGCTGATTGCGCGCTGTGCCGATGTCGCCGACGTGATCACCGCCGTGGCGTATGCGCGCGACAACGACCTGCTGGTCGCCGTGCGCAGCGGAGGACATAACGGTGCCGGATTGGGAATTTGCGACAATGGCCTTGTCATCGACCTGTCGATGATGAAGGGGGTCCATGTCGATCCGAAAACCCGGACTGTGAGGGTCGCGCCCGGTTGCACCTCGGGTGACGTGGACCACGCCACCCATCCATTCGGGCTCGCCGTTCCGTTCGGCATCGTCTCGACCACGGGCGTCGCCGGCCTTACGCTCGGCGGTGGAACGGGCTATCTCACGCGCAAATACGGCCTCACGATCGACAATCTGATCGAGGCGGATCTGGTGCTCGCCGATGGCAGCCTGGTGACGGCCAGCAAAAGCGACAATCCCGACCTGTTCTGGGCGCTGCGGGGCGGCGGCGGCAATTTCGGCGTGGTGACCAGCTTCCTGTTCCAGGCACATCCTGTGGACATGATCTTCGGCGGCCCGGTATTCTGGGAGGCCAAGGACGCGCCAGCGGTCATGCGTACCTATCGCGATTATCTGCCGGAGGCACCAGAAGAGCTCGGCGCCTTTGTCGGGTTGAAGTCGGTCCCCTCGACCGACCCCTTCCCGCGCGAGTATTGGGGCAAGCGCGTTTGCGCCATTATCTCGTGCTACGACGGTACGGAGGAGGAGGGCCGCAAGGCCATGGCGCCGCTGCTGGATACCTTGCCGCCGCCGATCTTCAACTGGATGGGCGTAATGCCGTTCCCGGCGCTGCAGTCGCTGTTCGACCCGCTCCTTCCGAAAGGTCTGCAATGGTACTGGAAGGGCGATTTCGTCAAATCGCTTCCGGACGAAGCCATCGCGACCCATATCGCACAGGCCGCCCAGGCGCCCAGCGAATTGTCGCTCATGCATCTTTACCCGATCGACGGCGCGGTCCGCCGCGTCGGCAAGGACGAGACCGCCTGGAACGCGCGCGATGCAAACTGGTCGATGGTCATAGCGGCGATCGATCCCGATCCGGGTAAGGCCGCCGAACTGATCGAATGGGCCCGAAACTACTGGGCGAGCATCCATCCCCATAACGGCGAAGGCGGCTACGTGAATTTCATGATGGATGACGAAGGGGAACAGCGCCTGCGGGCGAGCTATGGCGCGAATTACGAGCGGCTGAGCCAGGTGAAGCGGACCTATGACCCATCCAACGTCTTCCGGGTCAACCAGAACATCAAACCCGCGACATCGGCCGAGCAGGGTAGGACGGCCGCATAGCTGCCGGGCCGCTGGTGCTTGTCGGTCCTTTGGTTCACATTCTCCCCGTGAACGGCGTTTACGGGGAGAATGGAAGCCGCGACTACATCAGGCCAAGCTGCTTGTAGAAGCCGAGCGCGTCGTAGTAGTCGCTCTGGGTCGCGATCTTGCCGTCCTTGATGGAAAACATCGAGGCGCCGGTGAAGGAGAACTTCTTGCCGGTCGCGGCCGTGCCATCGCCCCAGGCCCCGGTGTTGGTGCCGGAAAATTCCCATTCGAACGCAACGCGATCACCGTCGATGACGGGCTTGCCCTTCATCGTCCACACCGCGTCTGGGACGGCTTTGAGGAAATTGTCGATGACGCCGGTCTTGGCGGCTTCCTTGCCCGTGACCGGCTTGCCTACAGAAGCGTCGTAATAGGTGACCTCGTCGGCGAAATATCCGGCAGCCTTGGCCGAGTCATGTGCATTCCAGGCGGCGACATAGGCTTCGACCACCGCTTGCGCGGTATCGGCAGCAAGGGCTGGCGTTACGGCCAATAGTGTGGCGGCTACGGCCGCGGATGTCAGAAACTGGCGGCGATGCATGGTTCGTTCCTCCCTGGTTGAATGCTTGCGTTTTCTCGAAAATGTTACGTGTGCGCCACCATGACATGGCGCACGGCGGTATAGTCCTCGAGCGCGTAGAGCGACATGTCCTTGCCGTAGCCGGACTGCTTCAGTCCGCCATGCGGCATCTCGTTGGTCAGCATGAAATGGGTATTGATCCAGGTGCAGCCATATTGCAGGCGGGCGGCCGTCGCCATGGCGCGCGAGACGTCCTTGGTCCACACCGATGACGCCAGGCCATAGTCGCTGTCATTGGCCCATTTCACCGCCTCGTCGACTTCCGAGAAGCGGGTGACCGAGACGACCGGGCCGAACACTTCACGGCGCACGATCTCGTCCTCCTGCAGCGCGCCGGCAACGACGGTCGGCTGGTAGTAGAAGCCGGTGCCCTCGCCCGGCTTGCCGCCGGTGGTGATCTCGATGTGCTTCAATTCGGACGCGCGCTCGACGAAGCTCGACACGCGGTCGCGCTGGCGACGCGAGATCAGCGGGCCGATCTCGTTCTCGGTATCGTCAGCGCGATCATACTTTATGGTCGAGACGGCGGAGGAGAGATCGGCGACGAGCTTGTCGTAGATCTTCTTGCCGGCATAGATGCGGCAGGCGGCGGTGCAGTCCTGGCCGGCATTGTAGTAGCCGAAGGCGCGCAGGCCGTTGACCACCGCACCGAGATCGGCGTCGTCGAAGACGATGACCGGCGCCTTACCGCCAAGTTCCAGATGCGTGCGCTTGACCGACTTGGCGGCGGCCTGCAGCACCTTCTTGCCGGTGGCGACGTCACCGGTGATCGAGATCATGTTGATTTTGGGATGGTTGATCAGTGTGTTGCCGACGCTGTCGCCACGGCCGAGCACGACATTGACGACGCCTTCCGGCAGCACCTCGGCCAGAATCCTCGCCAGCTTCAGCGCCGTCAGCGGGGTCTGCTCCGACGGCTTGAAGACCACGGTGTTGCCGCCGGCGATGGCTGGCGCCAGCTTCCAGGCCATCATCATCAGCGGATAGTTCCACGGCGCTATCGAGGCGACGATGCCGATCGGATCGCGCCGCACCATCGAGGTGTGGCCCGGCAGATATTCGCCGGCGACGACCCCCGGCATCGAGCGGACCGCGCCGGCAAAAAAGCGATAGCAGTCGACGATCGCCGGGATCTCGTCATTGAGCACGGCATTGATCGGCTTGCCGCAATTCAGCGCCTCGAGCGTCGCGAACTCCTGCGCGGCGGCCTCGATACGGTCGGCGATCTTCAGCAGATAGCCGGAGCGCTGCGCCGGCGTGGTGCGCGACCAACTGACGAACGCTTGTTCGGCGGCACTGACGGCCGCCTCGATCTGCGCTGGGTTGGCTTCGGGCAGGTTGAGAATGTTGGCCCCGGTCTTCGGATTGAGGATCGGCTCCTCGGTTTCGGTGCCCTTCTCGAATTTCGAGCCGATCAGCATCTGGGTGTCCATGGACGTTTCTCCCTATGAACTGGCGTTATTTGCCCGAACCGGCGATCTGGTCGCCGTCGCGGGTCAGGTAATAGGCGAACAGGATCGGAAGCAGCGTCACCAGCACGACGACCATGGCCACGACGTTGGTGACCGGGCGCTGGCGCGGGCGGATCAGTTCCTCAAGCATCCAGATCGGCACGGTCTGCTGCTGGCCGGCGGTGAAGGTGGTGACGATGACCTCATCGAACGACAAAGCGAAGGCCAGCATGCCGCCGGCAAGAAGCGCAGTTGCGATGTTGGGCAGTACGACGTGCCGGAAGGTCTGGAAGCCGTCGGCGCCGAGATCCATCGAGGCCTCGATCATCGAGCCCGAGGTGCGGCGGAAGCGGGCGACCGCGTTGTTGTAGACGACGACCACGCAGAAAGTGGCGTGGCCGAGCACGATCGTCCAGAACGAGAAGGGGATGTCGGCCAGCGCAAAGGCCGAGCGCAGCGCGATGCCGGTGATGATGCCGGGCAGAGCGATCGGCAGGATGACCAGCAGCGAGATCGTCTCGCGGCCGAAGAATTTCGTCCGCGAGACCGCGGCGGCGCAAAGCGTGCCCAGCACCAGCGCAATCGTGGTCGAGATGGCGGCGACGCGCACCGACAGCGACAGCGCCTGCCAGACGTCGGGCCGGTTCCAGGTGACGGCGAACCATTGGGTGGTGAGCCCCGGCGGCGGCCAGACGAAACTCTTCTCCTCCGTGGTGAAGGCATAGACGAAGATCAGCAGGATCGGCAGGTGCAGGAAGAGCAGGCCGCAGGCGGCTGATATCTTCAGGCCGAGGGGGGCGGATTGGCCACGGTCAGAGCGCATCGAAGGCCCCCATGCGTTTGGCGCCCCAGAGGTAGAACCCCATGATGACGATGGGCACCACGGTGAAGGCGGCGGCGAGCGGAATGTTGCCGGCCGTGCCCTGCTGGGAATAGACCGCCTGGCCGATGAACAGGCGCGAGGTACCGATGATCTGGGGTATGATGTAGTCGCCCAATGTCAGCGAGAAGGTGAAGATCGAGCCGGCGACGATGCCAGGCAGCGCCAGCGGGAACAGCACGTTGCGAAAGGTCTGGCCGGGCGAAGCGCCGAGATCGGACGAGGCTTCCACCAGGTTGCCGGGCACGCGTTCGAGTGCCGCCTGCACCGGCAGGATCATGAACGGCAGCCAGACATAGACGAAGACGATGAAGGTGCCGGTGAACGACACCGACAGCGAGTTGCCGCCGACGACCGGCAACGACAGCCATGCATCGAGCAGCCACAACAGATTGAGCTTGGCGAGCAGCCAGGTCAGGATGCCTTCCTTGGCGAGGATCAGCTTCCAGGCATAGATCTTGACCAGGTAGCTCGACCACAGCGGCAGCATGACGCCGAGATAGAACAGCGCCTTCCAGCGGCCGCGCGCATAACGCGCGGCATAGTAGGCAATCGGGAAGGCGACGACGGCCGAGGCCAGCGTGACCAGCGCCGCCATCGTCACCGTGCGCAGGATGATGTCGAGATTGGCGGCCTGGAACAGGTCGCCATAGGTCTTCAGCGTGAACTGGCGGTTGATGAGGCCGGAGTACTCGTCGATGGAAAAGAAGCTCTGTGCCAGCAGAGCGAACAGCGAGCCGATATAGACGATGCCGAGCCACAGCACCGGCGGCAGGAGCATCAAAAGCAAAAGCAGTTGGGGCCTGCGCCAGAACAGATCGGAGAGCGCGCCGCGCATGCCGCCGCTGCCGGGCAGGATGGCGGGGGCGGGATTGGAGTTGAGCGCCGCGACTGTCATGACGACACACCGCCTCGGGCGGAGGAATGGGAGAAGCCGCGATCCTTCGCGCCCCCCTCTGTCCTGCCGGACATCTCCCCCTCTAGGGG